>JAADFT010000526.1 GCA_013152765.1 Calditrichota bacterium
CGACATCTTGCTCACCACCCCTTTTCTGCGCGTTCTGCGAAGGCGGTGGCCGGAGGCTCAGGTAGATTTTGTCACCAAAGCGCGCTTCGCTCCTCTCCTGCTGCACAATCCCAGAATCGACGGTTTGTTGACCCTGGCGGAACCCGGCGACTTCCGCAGCTTGCAGCGGTTGGCGCACCAGGTTCGCGCGGCGCGGTACGACACCATTTTCGACCTTCACAAGAACTGGCGAAGCATCTGGCTGGGACTGCGTTCCGGCGCTGAGGTTCACCACTACCGGAAAGACGCGGTGAAACGCTCTCTTCTGGTGGCGTTCCACTGGAATCTCTACCGTCGGGTGGTGCCTGTGCGCGAACGCTACTTTCTGGCCGCCCGGCACTGGGGGTTGCAGGACGACGGCGGTCCGCTGGAATTTTACCTGAGCCAGGGCGAGCGAAGCTGGGCGGAGAACGAGCTGGAGCGGCTCGGACTTGCGGGGGACGGGCCTTTAGTCGGACTGGCTGTGGGGGCTGGTTACGCGACCAAGCGCTGGCCGGCGGAACATTTCGCTGCTCTGGCGCATTCGCTACGCAAGAAACGCGGCGCCCGGATTTTGCTCTTTGGAGACGTACGCGACAGCGTGGCGGCGCGGGAAATCCGCAACGTCGAACCGCAGGCTGTTGACCTCACCGGCCGGACCACGCTGCGCCAGACGGCTGCCCTTCTCGAACGCTGCGACGCGGTCGTGAGCAACGACTCGGGGCTCATGCACCTCGCCGAAGCTGTGGGCAGCCGGGTTGTCGGTATTTTTGGGTCCACAACCCGTGAACTTGGCTTTTTTCCTACCTGCCCACACTGCGTAGTGGTGGAGCGCCCGGAACTCAAGTGTCGGCCATGTTCGCACGTGGGCCGCAACCGGTGCCCACGCGGTCATTTTCGCTGCATGCGCGACATTTCACCAAGACAAGTGGAACAAGCCCTGGAGGGATTGCTCTGGAAGTGACTGAAAAGAAGGTCACGAAGACAAAACGCGATCCGAAAGCCCTGGCCGAGCGAATCGCGCGCCTGAGTTTGGAGAAGAAGGCCACAGACGTTCTGGTGCTGGACCTGCGCAAGATCAGTCCAGTGGCCGATTTCTTCGTCATTTGCTCGGGCGAGTCCGACGTACAGGTGAAGGCCATCGTGGACCACATCGAAGAGGAGCTGGCCAAGGAGAACACAACTGCCTGGCACCGCGAGGGTTACGATTTCCTCCGCTGGGTGTTGCTGGACTTTGTAGACGTGGTTGTGCACGTCTTCCAGCCGGAAGTCAGGTCCTACTACGCACTCGAGAGCCTCTGGGGAGACGCGGAAATCACGGAATTCAAAGATGAGAGCTGACCAGTACATTCGACAACAGATTGCAAACTACCTGAACGGCTTAGGGGTTGAGATCTCGGAAGACAAAGTTCCGCTTGAGCGGCCGAAGCTGGCTGAGCACGGTGATCTGGCGAGCTCGGTGGCGATGGAGCTGGCCCGCACTCTGCGGAGGGCGCCGCGCCAGATCGCCGAAGAGCTGGTCCAGAAAATCTCCTGGGATCCGTTTTACGTTGCCTCTGTGGAGGTGGCTGGCCCCGGTTTTGTGAATTTTCGCTACGGCGCTGGCTACCTGCGTCAGGCGGTGCGCGAAATCCTTGAGGCTGGTGAAGCCTTCGGCCGTTCCGACTGGGGAGGCGGGAAGAGGATTCAGTTCGAGTTTGTGAGCGCCAACCCGACTGGACCGCTGAACGTGGTGAGCGCTCGCGCTGCCGCGGTGGGCGACGTGCTGGCCAGCCTCCACGAAGCCGTGGGCTACAAGGTGGAGCGCGAGTACTACGTGAACGACGCTGGCCGGCAGGTTCGCCTGTTGGGGCAGTCGGTGAGTTCGCGCTACATGAGCCTCCTGGGCCTGGATGAGCCCTTCCCTGAGGAAGGCTACCACGGCGACTACGTGAAAGACCTGGCGCGGGAAATCGTGGAGAGCTACGGCGACAAGTTCGCCAAAATGCCAGCCGAGCAGCGCCACCGGGAGCTGGCGCAAATCGCTCTGGAGAAAATGATCGCTCAGCACCAGGAGGCCATGAAGGCCTACCGGGTGCAGTTCGACGTCTGGTTCCGCGAGAGCAAACTGCGCGAAAGCAAAGAGCACGAGAAGGTTCTTGCTTACTTCGCCGAAAAAGGTCTCAGCTACGAGAAAGACGGCGCCATCTGGTTCCGCGCGACGCAATTCGGCGACGAGAAGGATCGCGTGCTCGTGACCCGGGAAGGCGAGCCCACCTACTTCCTGGTGGACATTGCCTACCACCGCAACAAGTTCGAGCGCGGCTTCGACATCGTGCACGACCTCTGGGGCCCGGACCACCACGGCTACATTCCCAGAATGAAGGCGGCGGTTCAGGCGCTCGGCATCGAACCGGAGCGATTCCAGGTCAGCATCATCCAGCAGGTGAACCTGTTGCGCGGCGGTGAGCTGGTGAAAATGTCCAAGCGCGCGGGCCAGATCATCGAGATGAAGGAGCTGATCGAGGAGGTCGGTGTCGACGTTGCCCGCTTCTTCTTCCTGATGCGCCGCATCAGCGCGCCGCTGGACTTCGACATCGATCTGGCCAAAAAGCAGTCGGACGAGAATCCCGTCTACTACGTCCAGTACGCGCACGCCCGCATTTGCAACATCCTGCGCTACGCTGAGGAGCGGGGCGTGAGCCTTCCCGCAGAGGCCAACCTGGAACTGCTGCGCGAGCCCGAGGAATTCGACGTGGTCAAGAAGATGCTGGAGTACCCCGACGTCATTTCGGGAGCGGCTCGCTTCCTGGAACCACACCGGCTGACCACGTACCTGCAGGAGCTGGCGGCTTCTTTTCACCGCTTTTACCACGAGCACCGGGTTGTGAGCGACGACGCCGACCTGACGGCGGCGCGGCTGGAACTCACGCGCGCGGTTCGTGTTGTCCTGGCGAACGGATTGAAAATGATGAACGTGACGGCACCTGAACGGATGTGACACGCGGACTGGAGGGCCCGGAATGAGTCTTGTCGTTGTTGGATCTGTTGCTCTGGACACCGTTACGACTCCGGCTGGAAAGGTGGAGGACGCTCTGGGCGGTTCGGCCCTGTACTTTGCCGCTGCAGCCAGTTTGCTCGGTCCGGTCAGCGTGGTGGCTGTGGTCGGCGAGGATTTCCCGGAGGAAGAAATCGAATTCCTCAAAGAGCGAGGGGTGGACTTTCGTGGCCTCGAGAAGAGGCCGGGCAAAACGTTCCGCTGGGGTGGCGTTTACAGCGAGGACCTCAACCAGCGGGAAACACTTTTCACTCACCTGAACGTGTTCGAAGATTTTTCGCCTTCTCTTCCCGACGCCTACCGCGACGCCCCGTTTCTTTTTCTGGCCAACATCCACCCGCGGTTGCAAAGTCAGGTGCTGGACCAGATGCGGCGGCTCAGATTTGTGGCCATGGACACGATGAACTTCTGGATCGAGGGCACTCCGGACGAGCTGGCCGCCGTCCTGAAGCGGGTGCAAATGCTGGTGATCAACGACTCGGAGGCGCGGCAGCTTTCCGGCGAGTCGCAGCTTCTGAAAGCGGTGCGTGCCACGCGCGAGAAGGGGCCGCAGACGGTGGTCGTGAAGAAGGGCGAACACGGGGCGCTCCTGGCCCACGGCGACTCGCTCTTCTGGGCGCCGGCTTACCCGGTCGAGAACGTCGTAGATCCCACCGGGGCGGGCGACACGTTTGCCGGAGGCATGATGGGCTACCTGGCGCGCGCGGGCGAAGTGACCGAAGCGACGCTGCGCCGCGCCGTGATGTACGGCACAGCGCTGGCCTCGTTCTGCGTGGAAGACTTCAGCATGCGTCGCCTCAAAACGTTGACGCTGGAGGAAGTGGCCGAGCGCTTGCGGGCCCTTCAGGAAATGACGCGCTTCGACCTCGAGGAGTGAGCGCGAGCAAGAAAAACCACGAGTAGCAGGGGCAAAGCCGGGACGTGTCTCTCGGCTTTTCTTTCATGTGGCCGTGCGAGCCCGTGCCCTCGTGAGACGCAGGATGCTTCGGCTTTGGTTCCTTTCCGCTGGGAGCAGGGGCTTCAGCGGTCGCGGCGAGGTTGCGCGGGACCGAAGCAACGGCTCCGGTACCTCTGCCTGATTCCCATTTAGTTCTGCTACGTCAAAATGCGGCTGACCTTTCACGGACGGGGTCGCCTTAAGGGAGGAGACCGCTGATCTTTGCGTGAGGTAAGCCTGCTTCAGCAGGTGGATTTTCTTGATAGCCCGGGGATTTGATCCTGGGCGGACACGCCTGCGTCAGTTTTGGCCTTGTCTCTCGAATCCAACGAAGTAGACTCAGGTCGCGCAGGGCAACCCCACCACGGAGACTGCAGAGATGGCTACCACCGTTGCGTACTTCGACTGTTTTTCGGGCATCAGCGGCGACATGACGCTGGGCGCACTCGTCGACGCTGGTGTACCGCTTGAAGTCTTGCAGGCCGGGCTGGACTTGCTACCCGTCAAGGGAATCACGCTGCGGGCGCAGAAAGTGGTCAAGAATGCCATTGCTGCCACCAAGGTGGACGTCCTGGTGGAAGAACAGCGGGTTCAGCGCAACCTGCACGATCTTGAGAAAATCGTCGGCGACTCGGGGTTGCCGGAGCGAGTCAAGGAAAGGGCGCTGGCGGTTTTCCGGAAACTGGCCGAAGCCGAGGCCGCTGTGCACGGCACCAGCGTCGAGCAGATTCATTTTCACGAAGTTGGTGCGCTGGACTCGATTGCCGACGTGGTTGGCGCGGCGATCGGTCTGGAGGAGCTCGGCGTGGAGAAAATCTGGGCTTCGCCGGTGGCAGTAGGCCAGGGATTCGTGCAGTCGGCGCACGGACGTTTGCCGGTTCCGGCCCCGGCTACAGTGCGCTTGTTGAAGCATTTCGAGATTCGTTTAGCGAGGGTCAACGCCGAGTTAACCACACCCACCGGCGCGGCCATTCTCGCGGCTCTCGCCGAACCTGCACCAGAGGTGCCGCCCTTCCGGCTCCGCAGCGTGGGTTTCGGCGCTGGCGGCCGGAATCTGGCCGACCGTCCCAACGTGCTTCGTCTTCTGGTCGGTGAGCTACCGGTCTCGCTGCAGCACGAGGAGATTCTTGTGCTCGAATGCCAGGTGGACGACCTGAACCCGGAAATCCTGCCGTACGTCGTCGAACGCTTGCTCGAGGAGGGGGCGCTGGACGTGACGCTGCACCCGGTGACGATGAAGAAAGGCAGGCCGGGCAGTCTTATTCAGGTGCTCTCGCCGCCGGAGAAAGTTCAGTCGCTCGCGGAGCTACTTTTTCGTGAGACCTCCACAATCGGCGTACGCTGGTACCGGACGCAGCGCAGCAAGCTGCCGCGTCGGCAGGTGGAGGTAAGCACATCGCTGGGTGTGGTAAAGGTAAAGGAGCTGCAGTTCGGCGACCAGGTGTGGCGAACACCCGAGTTTGAGGAGTGCAGGCGCCTGGCTCTGGAGCACGGGTTGCCCCTGCGCCAGGTCTACGACCGACTGCTGCGAGAGCTGAATCCAACAACGTGATTTTTGTGATCCTCACTTGTGGCGAAACTCGAACGGGATTTTTCCCGAGCCGGGGCCTTTTTCTCGCGCTCTGGGATCTGCTGGGATTCTGCCGTGCCGTCAGGCCAGGACTGTGAGCTGCCATGATTGTCGTTGACGAGCTTGTCGTCGAGTACGTAACGCAGACGGGCGAACACGTCCGCGCTGTGGACGGCGTGTCGTTCACGCTACACCCCGGCGAGAAGGTGGGGCTGATTGGTCCCAACGGCTGCGGCAAAACGACCCTGGCCCGGTGTCTGAACGCCCTGATCCTGCCCAGCTCCGGCCGCGTCGAAGTGGACGGCATCGACACACGCGACGAGACGCGCCGTCTGGAGCTGCGGCAGCGCGTGGGCATGGTCTTTCAGAATCCCGACAACCAGCTTGTTGCTGCCACGGTTGAGAGGGAAATCGCCTTTGGTCTCGAGAATCTGGGGGTCCCGTGGGAACAGATGCAGCGGTTGGTGGACGAAGCGCTGCGACAGTTCGACCTGGAGCGTTACCGCAAGCACCCTCCGCACCTCCTGAGCGGGGGCGAAAAACAGCGGCTGGCCCTGGCCGCTGTGAGCGCCATGCGACCGCACTACCTGATCCTCGACGAGCCCACCTCACTTCTGGATCCGGTGAGCCGGGAAGAAATCGTGGAAAGCGTGCTGCGTTTTGCTGCCAGTGCCGCCGATCCGGGTCGTGAGCACAATCCACCCGGTGTTGTCCTGATCACCCAGTTCCCCGAAGAGGTTCTGGCGTTGGACCGCGTGCTGGTCATGCACAGAGGCCGTCTGATCGCCGACGACTCGCCTAAAGGAATCTTCTCGCGAGTCGATAGGCTTAGAGAGATTGGACTGGAGCCTCCAGTGGAGTTTCTCGCAGAAGCAATCTGGCGAGAGGGGCCCTCCGTGCACGATTGACACGCTACCGCCTGACGCTAACCTCCGGGGAGTGCATGTCGGAAGAACACTGGGACATAAGCGAAAAGGACGCAGAGTTCTTCGCCAAGCTGATGGGGGTCTCGCGCCCTTCGGATGCTCGTCCCTGGCATGCGCAGTTTCCAGACGTCGCCTGGCTCGTGACGCAGTCGACCGACACGGTGCCCCCGGAGTTGAATTCCACCGCCTTTTTCCCCGACCTCGACCTCCTGGAAACATCGGTCAACGAGTCCCCTCCGGAAATCTTGCCGCCACCGGCTGAAACCGAAGGTGTGGACCTGGACTGGCTTGCCTTTCAGCGTACTGCCGAGAGCCCGGGCGCGGAACCTGAGGTTGGCGAAGGCCAGAACGCTGGGGCTGAACCCGGGGGGAACGCGTCGGTAGAGGTCCCAGACATCACCGAGCTCGTTGGGGAGGAGTCCGAAGAGGAAGAGGCGTTGCGACGGGCTCTCGGCGAAATGCTTGCTGGCCTGACGGGTGGTGTGGAGCTGGCTTCGGAAGAGGCCGTCCAGGCACAGGAGAGCGCGGAAACGCCAGAGGACGCCCAGTTCAAGCCCGGCGGTGAGGACGAAGCGGTACTGTTTGAGCCTCCGGAACAAGAAGAAGGTGCCGACCTGATCGGTGTAGCGGAAGTCCCGGGCGGGGCGAGCGAAGAGGCGGAAGACCTTGCAGAGGAAATTCCAGACGCAGCAGCTGGCGCGTCTTCTGGAACCTCGGAGCTCCCCGGGGTAGAAGTCGAAAATGAGCCCCCGCGGGAAGAGGAGTTCGATTTCGGCGACCTGATCGGCGCGGAAGAGGTTCGCGAGCTCGGCGAAGACGGCGTGCCGGTTCAAGAGAGCGGAGTAAGTACGGAACAGGCTGCCAGCGAGTCTGGTGAGGGGCAGCCGGAGGCGGCGGCAGAGACCGGGCGCCAGAAGAGTGCCCTGGTTCCGGACGAGTGGACGGAGTTTCAGCTCGAAGAAAAGGGGCACCCCGGCAGCGAAGCCGTGCAGGCTGAGCTTGAGACGGCGGAGCCAGAGAGTCCACCGGAAGACCGGGATGAAGCCGAAGAAGTCATCGGGGCCACCGAACTGAACGAGAGGGCTGCCGTCCCCTGGGCGAACGGCGTGGAGGGACAGGCGAGCCCCGAGAAGGACACGTTTGTCGAGCTGGCGGTAGAGCAGCGCATCCGGCGGCCGGGGCTGTTTCAGCGCCTGGCCTTAGTGGACACGGACCGGCGCGTGGGGATCGAGATTGGAAAGCACCAGGTCATCTACACGGTCGTGGTCCGACGCGGCAGCCGCTTTGAGCTGGAAGGCTACGGCATTGTACCGGTCGAGACCTCAGACGGCGAGGACGAGGCCGTTGAGCGGGCGAGTTTGCAGAAAGTCCTGGAAGAGATTTTCTCCGACCGAACCCTGCGCCAGGCGTCGGTGGCCGTGGCTGATGATGAAATGGAAACCATCATCCGCCGCCTGGAGTTGCCGCGGCTGAGCAAGAAGGAAATGGCCGAAGCCCTTCGCTGGGCTCTTCGCAAGGAACTCCCCTTCGACCCCGACGCTGCGCAGATTGCCCACACTTACCTGACCGAGAAGGCTGCCAAGAACAGCCGCAAAATACCTGTGCTGGCGGTGGCGGCGTCCAAGCCGGAAGTCGAAGCAACGGTGCAGCGACTGCGGCTGAGCGGCGTGAAAATGGCTTCGCTCGTGGCTCCGAGCTGGGCTCTCTACCGGCTTTTCACCCGTTTTGAGGCGAGTGACCCGGAAACCTGCCAGGTACTGGTGCACATCGGCGCGTTGCGTTCGGAGATCCTGTTTGTGCAGGACGGGGACCTGTTGTTTCAGCGCACCATCACGACGGCCCTGGACGACTTTGTCAACGCGCTGACGAGCACACTCTTCGAAGAGGGCGGCCGGGCGTCGCTGTCGCGTCGGGAAGCGTTTGCCCTGCTGCGCAAGTACGGCATTCCGGAAATGGGCGCCAAAGGGCGCACCGACACGGGGCTGCGCCTGACGGAGGTCGCGGTTTCTGTGCGGCCTGTGGTCGAGAAGCTGATCAACGAGGTGGAGCGTTCGCTCGACTACTTCCGCCAGAAATTCAAAACCAGGCAGTTCGGGCGTTTGTGGTTGTCGGGGATCGGTGCGACGGTGCTGAATCTGGGCGGCGTCCTCGAAGGTGAAACGCGTGTCCCAACTCAGGTCTTTCGCCCGAGTTCGGACTGGCCCGCCTTCCACGTTTGCAAAGGGCTGCCGGAGGAAGTGCTCGAAAAGCACGGCCCTGCGCTGGTCATTCCCCTCGGTTTGGCGACCCAGAAGCGCGAGCCCCTCAACCTGCTTCCGCCCAAGTACCGACACTCGTCGCTGGTGCGGCTTGCCCAGCGCGGCGTCGCCTACGGCACGCTGATGGGAGTGATTGCCGCCGGAATGGTCACAGCGAACCTGGCCTACAAGACGCAGGTCGTGCGCTCTGACATCGTGCTGCTGGAGCAGCAGCACCTGCGCCTGGTGAAACAGCAGGCGCAGCTCCGCAAGCTGCAAAACGACCGCAACGCTCTCCGCCGTGAGCTGAACGCTTACGTACAGGCCCTGCCAAAAGGCGAGGGCGTGTCGATTTACCTGAAAGCCCTGTCGAGGCTCACGCCGCCTTCGATCGCCCTGACCTCTGTAGAACTTGTGCCACCGGAAGAGACAGCCAAGAACCCGAACGTAGGGGCCACCGAAGGCGCACCGACCGCGGTACTCCGGATTCAGGGAATCGTGTTTCCGGATCCGCCGCGTGAAGGCGCTCACCTTGCCCAGTTTCTGCTGGGACTCAAGCAGAGTGGGCTTTTCCGCACAGTTCGTCTGGAGAACAGTCGCGAAAGCGATTTGCCTCGTGTGGGACTTGAATTTCTGGCTGTTGGGGAACTGCGGTGAACTCGATCAAGACAGCCTGGGAAAACGCCTGGACGCGCGTTGGCGTGACGGCAGCAGTTGTCCTGCTTCTGTTTGCAGGCTGGTACGGCCTGTACTACAGGCCAGCCAGGGCGCAACTGAACCAGCTCGTGCTGAAACAGCGCGCTCTGCAGGCCGGGATGGCCGAAATGGCCCGTGCGGAAATGCAAATCCGCCTGCTGCGGCAGGAAACGGACAGTCTGAAAATGGCCCTGCAACAAGTACAGAAACGCCTGGCTAACGTCGACGCGTTGCAGGAACTCATTCAGCGGCTGGCGGTTCGCGGCCGCCGTGCCGGGCTCAATTTCGTCGCGGTAACGCCGGACTACACCAGCCTCCTGCTTGGCCAGGCAAAGGGCCCCGTACAGGCTCTGCCCATTTCTGTGGAAGCCGAGGGTCGGTTTCTTTCCCTCGGGCACTTCCTGGAGGGCCTGCGACAGATGCCCTTTTACTTCGAACCGACCGGTCTGGGATTGAACTACGACCCCACGCTCTACCCGAAACTCAAAATCCGGGTGGACGGCAAGCTCTACCTGCGTGCTTCGACCACCGATCAGGTGGCGGAAGCCGCGCCGGAAAAACCGCAGCAGGTTCGAAAGTTGTGAAGCCTAACGGCGAGTTGCGGGCATGGGTAATCTGAAGAAAAGCGAAAAGATCCTGCTGGTTGGGCTGCTAATTGTGGTGCTGGTCTTTGTGTGGGACCGGATGAACGGGGCCAAGCACAAACCGGCGGCCAAAGCGGCCAAGGCGGTCGCAGCGGTGAAAAAGAAGGTGCCGCTCCCCGTCTCTGCTGCGAGCGCGGGCGGCTCTGAAGCAGACAGTTTTCGGGTGATCCCGGCGAGCGTGCTCGAGCGCTTCGCCGTGTGGGGGCGCGACCCATTCCTCGGGGCTAACAGGCTGGCGCCCGAAGACACGACGGTTCAGGATTCCACTGTGCTGGTGTGGCACGGTACTGCCTGGAAAAACGGTGAAGCGATCGCCATCATTGGCCCTTACGTGCTCCGTGAGGGAGAACGCGAGGGCGACGTGCAGCTTCTTAAGATCGAAAGGGATTACGTCATCTGCCGATACAAAGGGAAGAAGATTACGCTGTTTCGGCACCAGAGCGACGTGAGCTACTGAGGGTCGCGATGTTCGTACGAAGAAAGTGGGTCGCCGGGTTTGTGACTTTTGCCGCAATTTTCGCCTGGGCTCTGAGCGGGCAGGCGGCTGTCAAACTGAGCGGCGTTGAAATGGTTCAGCCGAACCTGTTTTTTCTGCGGTTGGAGAAGCCTGTTCGCTACGGCAGTGCGACAAAACTCGAGCCGCCTCGAGTTGTCGTTTATCTGAGGGGCGTCGAGTGGGGGCAGAGCTGGCGGGAACGCCAGTTTGAACGCGGCCCTGTCGAAAAGGTGGAAATCGGACCCTGGGCTGGTCACCGCGATGTGCTGCAGGTTGTGTTCACCCTGCGGCACGTTGTGGAGTACCGTGTCGAGGAGGTGCCGTCGGGTCTGCGCGTGGTTTTCAACGCGGCCGTGGTCGGCGGCGACGACGTGGTGATTCGCCCCGGTCATGCCAGCACGAGCGACGAACTCGACGACGCCCTGGCGCGCTTTGGGAAAGACGACATCAGTCTGGATGTCTACGACGTGGACATCGCGAACGTGCTCCGGATGCTCGGGAAGCAGAACGGAGTGAACATCGTCGCCGGGAGCGACGTGAAGGGGAAAATCACGGTCAGCCTGCGGCACGTGACCCTGCGGGAGGCGCTGGACAACATTGTCAAGGCAAACGGCTACACGTACGTCGTCGACGGCGACGTGATTCGGGTCAAGAAGCCGGAGGAGTTTCGCGTCGGCGACATGGTGACCAAAGTCTACCGCCTGCGCTACATCGACGCCAACAGCCTGAAAGACGCGATCTCGGAGGTTGTTTCGGAAAACGCGAAGATCCGGGTCTTCTCGTCGAGTTTCCAGGGTACAACAGTGTCCTCGAGCGGCGGCACGGTAACGCCGACGACCTCCGGGCGGACTGTTCGTACCAGCACCTCGCAGCAGACGCGCAAGGCGGGGCGCTCCAGTGTGTTGATTGTCACCGACCTGCCGGAGAACATCCGCCACATCGACCAGATCGTCGATGCCCTCGACGTGCCCGTGCCGTTGATCATGATCGAGGCGAAGCTAATCGAACTGGCCCCGGAGGACGAGGGCAACCTGGGCATCGACTGGACGAAGGCGGTGAACGTGAGCCTGTACGGCGAGCAGTTGCAGCCCTCCGGAATGAGCCTGCCGTACTCGGCGCGGGCCGACATCCCGAACGGCAAGGTGAACTACGGAACGCTTTCAGCGAGCCAGTTTGCGGCTGTGTTGAATTTTCTGCGCCAGCACACCGACTCAAAGCTGGTTTCGAACCCTCGCATCGTGGCCATGGACAACGAGGAGTCCGTGATCAGCGTCGGCGAGACGTTTCCTGTACCGCAGATCCAGCGCGGTGTGGGCGGCCAGGGCGACATGGTCACGTTTCAGTACAAAGATGTCAACATCTCGTTGCGGGTGACCCCTCACATTTCGGACGAGGGGACCATTACGATGTACGTCAATCCGGTCATCGAGGAGGTGACCGGCGAGGTGGTGATTGACAAGAACCGGGCACCGATCACGTCGAAACGCACAGTCCAGACTGTGGTGAAGGTCAAGGATGGTGACACGATCGTGATCGGTGGGTTGATCAAGGAGAACAAGACCCGCACGGTGAGCAAAGTGTGGCTCCTGGGCGACATTCCTCTGATCGGGAACCTGTTTCGCCAGAGTAAGCTGGAACGCAAACAAACAGACCTCTTGATTTTCCTGACGCCGCACATTGTGCGCTGAGAGATGTGCAAAACCGGCTCGGGGCGGTGCCAGACCGTCCTACAACTCGCCCGACACCTCCGAAGCTACGGTCGGGCTACCGCCCCACGGTTTGCTTTGTTCGCGGCTCTGCCGCCTTTCTTCGCGTCTGCTCTCCTCCGAAACGACCACGGTCTTTTCTCATGAAATCAGAATTCACCGGAAATGGCTGGAGAGCGGGAGGAAGTCGAGGCCAGCTGCACTTCGGGTGGCGGGACAGCTGCCACAGAATGGGAGTTAGAGGACCTGGCTTGTCAGTCGGCAGGGCGACTCAAGTGTAACGATCAATGGCTCTGGTGTCACCTTGCAAGCTGCGTGGCGTACTGATTTTGCTTTCATTTGGAGCTAAGGGATGACGCGACAGGACCTGGACAAGATTCTGTCTTACGCTGTGACGCTTGGGGCGAGCGACATTCACCTTTGCGCGGGTTCCCGGCCGGTTTTCCGGGTGCACGGGCGGCTACGCTACCTGGAGTCGAAACCACTGTCCAGCACGGCCATGCGGCAGCTCATCGAGAGCGTGCTGGACGCGGACATGCTTGCAACGTACGACCGCGAAATGCAGGTCGACCTGGCCTACCAGATCGACGGCGTCGGACGCTTCCGCTGCAACTTCTACCGGCAGCTCCGCGGCGACGCAGCAGCGTTTCGCACGATTCCCACACGTGTGCCCACGCTGGAAGAACTGGGGGCGCCGCCGGTCTTCAAGCGTTTAGCTCGAATGCGGAAGGGGCTGGTGCTGGTGACCGGACCCACGGGCTCCGGTAAATCCACCACGCTGGCCGCCATGCTGAACCTGATCAACGAAGAGCGTTACGAGCACATCATCACCATCGAGGACCCGATCGAGTACGTCCACAAGCCGAAGAACTGTTTGATCAACCAGCGAGAGCTCGGCGCGCACACGCCTTCCTTTGCAGCGGCCCTGCGGGCGGCGCTGCGCGAAGACCCGGACGTGATTCTGGTCGGCGAGATGCGCGATTTGGAAACGATCTCGCTGGCGCTTACGGCGGCTGAGACCGGGCACTTGGTGTTTGCGACGTTGCACACCATCAGCGCTGCCGAAACCGTGAACCGGATTGTGGACGTTTTCCCGGCCGAACAGCAGGACCAGATTCGCGCCATGTTTGCCAACGCGGTAGTGGGGATCATCTCGCAAACGCTGCTGCCACGGCACGACGGCAAAGGCCGCGTGGCGGCGTTCGAGGTGATGGTGGCGACCACGGCGGTGCGGAACCTGATTCGTGAGCGGAAAGTGCACCAGTT
>JAADFT010000527.1:0-2277 GCA_013152765.1 Calditrichota bacterium
GGCAGTCCCACACGCCATTCCAGTTCATGTCGAACCGCTCGCTCTCGTCCGTGAGGTAGCCGTCCAGGCGGGCACCCAAAGGATTCACCGAGAAGTAGAAGGCGTTGCGCCGGTCGTGGTACGTGTCCAGAACCAAGGAGAGGTGGTCGTCGCCGTCCAGGTCGCCGTCGCGCGCCAGTTGCGTCGCCACGATTTTCTCCGGTTCCGAGTCGTAGCAACGAATGCCGAAGTACAGGTTAGCACCGTCGTAAACAATCCGGACTTCGGTCTTCTCGGTCGCCGGTGCTCCCTCTTGCGGCTCCCTTTGCAGAAAACCCTTTGCCGGATCCGCCAGCTTCCAGCAGTCGTCGTTCAGAAAGCCGTCGATTCGTGGACCCTGGTCCACCTTCACCGCGCGGACCACTGGACGCTCCTGCGAGCGGTTGCCCGCCGGAGCCGCAGCAGCCATCTGGGCAGCTACCGCCCCGACAAACACGAAACCAAGAAATCTCGTAACCAGAACCGAAAGGTTGGCGTGCTTCACGTGGATCTCCTGCACCTGTTACCGGATTCTTCCTGCGCAGCCAACGAAGCACCTTGACGCGGAAATGCCCGCCCCCCGTCGGGCCTTTTCAGACACCCACGAAGTAACGCCCCCTAACGTGATCGGGCCCCTACACGCGAAGCGCAGTGTTTGCCCGTGGTAAAAAGTGTCCCCCTCTCCACCTTACCCAACTGCTTCAGTCAGTTCGAAAAAAACCAATCGGGAGTTGGCAGGCCAGCTCTGCTACGGTTTTCTTCTCACGGGCTCCGTGCGGACCAGACGCCTGCTCCCCACCACGAAAAGCGCTGCCAGAGTAACCAGGAGCAGCGGGAAACAGACGTAAAACGTCACCATCGCAAGATCCGGGTTGGCGTTGGAACGCATCCCGCGCAGGGCAACCCAAAAGCCCGTTTGTCCGACCGGCCACTCGTCCGGAGCTGCCTCCATGACGAACGTGTAGCCGAAGAATTGCAGCAGAAGCGCTCCGCTGAGCAGTGCCAGGAAGAGTGCCGCAACCCGTCCGTTCTCGCGGATGTCCGCAGCGAGCTTGACAACCAGCGCCCACCCGAGCAGCACGGTTCCGAGCGGCATGAAAGGCACCGCCAGCTTGATGTCGGCCATGATGTCCGGGTTGATGAAGAGCAGACCCAGAGCAAAGGCCAGGAAAAGAGAGCCATCCCGGACGGCCAGGAACACCAGCCCCCAGTTCTCCCCGCTCAAGCGCAGCCGGAAATCGGCAAGGGTACGGTCGTAGTAGGCCTGAGCGAGGTGTAGCACGAATCCAATCACCAGCAAAACGAGACTGAGGTCGGCAAGCGTAATCAGCGTCCAGAGCTCGAGGTCTTTGTAAGTAGCGGCGTGGACAACACCGGGGAGCAAACATCCCAAAGCAGCAGCCAGGGCAAAGCTTCTCATGCGCTCCTCCATTCTGACGTTCAACGCGACGGCCTGCATGCTTGCCCGAGGAGTTCACACCTGCCGGTTCCAAGAGCGGTTACGCTTCGGCGAGCAGTCTCTCTCAGCGAATTTACACCCGGCAGCGAAGAAGCTTGCGGAAACGCGTTTACTCCCTACCCGGCACTTCGCCGAGACGCCCTCTACGCGGCGGCTTCACGTCAAAAATGCGCTGCCACGCCGCCATGAGGCAGCATGACAGCGCACGGGTCAGAGGGACAGCGTCGAATTTTGTGGGACTGAACCAGCTGCTTGCCAAAGTGCCTGACGGAGCAGTCGCCGGGTCACTTCGACAGATCGCTCACTTCCAGATTGTCGAAGTACGTCACGGCGTCGGCTTTGGTCCAGAGACCAATTTTGCCGCTGTCGGTGAAGGTGTTGTCCACGACGTCCAGATACTTCTTGCCGTCGTACCAGCACTGGATGTGGTTGCCTCTCTGCACCACACGCAGGCTGTGCCAAACTCCGCTGGGGATTTTCACCGTAGCACTCTCCAGCATCTTGCGCACGCCGTTCACGACCTTGTAGACGCGGTAGTTACTTTCCAGCGGATTGGCGCGGCAAATGTAGTAGTTGTTCGGGTCTTTGTAACGCCACACGGGGCCGCCACCGCGATCCTCGCGCCCTTTTACCGCCTTGAATTTCACCTCGATTTCCAGGTCTTTGTAGTCGGTGTCTTCGGCCACAGCCAGGTTGAAATGGTAGCCAGCCCCGTACGAGGAAGTTTGGGCGAACACGTGCGTACCACTCGGGGCCGAAGGGTCTTCCAGCACCTTCCACACGCCGGGCTTACCGTTGCC
>JAADFT010000527.1:2344-3101 GCA_013152765.1 Calditrichota bacterium
TTCTTCCGCCTCCTCCGCTTCTTCCCCTTCTTCTCGTTCCTCCTCTCGCTCCTCACCGACCGCTTCTTTCCCCTCGCGTTCCTCCCTTTCCTCCTCCATCTCCTCGGAGGACTCGTTCTCTTCCTCAGCCTCCTCGATTTCGAGAATCTTGCCTTCCTCGGAGACGGTCACCTCCTTTTTCTCGCCTCCCGTCTGAATGACGACCTCGTACTCGTCGCCTTCCTTCTCGCTGTCCAGGATCTTAGCGTTCGGGAACTGCTTGTGGATGGCTTCGACGACCTTCTTCGGCAACTTCTCCTTCGATTCGCCAGACGAACATCCGCCCAGGCCGACCGTGCTCCAGGCAATCAGCAGAACCACAAGTGTCAGGCTACCCGCGATCTTCCTCATGGCCCGCTCCTCCTTGATTTGTTGGTTGATTCCCTGCTTCCCCAGCGTACTCCAGCTTTGACACCCGGAATTTAGCGTGTCAAGATGAAGTTTCGATGAAAACCCACGCTTGATTCGGTATTTTTGCGAACAAGAATGCCGGGAAAGGATCAAAAGGTTAGAATGCTTCCCGTGCCGTCCAGGAGCGGAGAGTGCTGCGGGGGACCTCACGACAACTCGGGCTGTCCACACGGCCGGCAGGCCAGAAAGCGGCTGCTCAGGGAGGGCCGGTTGCGAGCGGGGCCTGGAGTCGTCAGGGGGAAAGCTGTTCCGCCACCACAGGTTTGCGTCGGCGCTGCTTCAGACGAAATCTGGGGAAACAAAACGG
>JAADFT010000528.1 GCA_013152765.1 Calditrichota bacterium
CTCGTTTCCTGACGAGTCGACCGCGGAAACACGGTAGAAGAAAGTCTGCGCCTTTGGGACGGTTTGGTCCACAAAGAACGGCTCGTCAGCGGGAATGTCGCCCGAAATCTTCTCTGGTTTGTCTCGCGGCGAAAGCGACCGGTACACCCGGTAGCTGGCCACGTCAAGCTCCGGACTGAGCGCCCAGCTCAGACGCACGCTACCTGTGTCCGACAGGGCGATCACACCTTTAGGCGGAGACGGCGGTACCTTGTCCGCTGGCGTCACGGTCACAACGTTCGAGCGCGGTCCCTCACGCCCCAAGGGATCCACCGCTACAACCACGTACGAGACCGGCTCACCGTTCTTGAGCCACATGTCTGTGTAACGGAATTCGTCCTGCTGTTCCCGCAGCAGTACCTTGTGGCCGAGCGGTCGAAACGCACGTTCCCCTTTCCGCTTGCGGAGCACGCGGAACTGAATTGCCAGATCGGTAGGATCGCCTTTCCATTCCGGGTAGTTCCAGATCAACGTCACCCGCGCGTCTCCGGGTTCAGCCCGCAGGTTGGCCGGTGCTGCGGGCAACCTTTCCTGCTTGGGCACGGTGACCTGAAAGCGGTCTCCTTCTCGCCCACGGCGGTCCACAAAGACAAAGCGGTAGAGGAAAGGTCCCGGACCCACAGCCGTCGTGTCGGCGTAGAAGCGGCCCAGGGCTTTTGCCACCCGCGGCTCCAGCAAACTGAGCACGCCCGCCCGAAAAGCGTCGCTCCGGAGGCGCCTGAGAACTTGGACAGCGTCGTCCGCTTCGAGCAAATCCGCTACCCAGGTGTAAGCTGGACCCAGAATGGCCTGAACCTCGGCCGGTCCCCGCGCCGCACGGACGGGCCGCTGAGTCAGACGCACAAAGTCTGCTTCGCCAGGAGCTTTCCGGTCAACGAAGAACCCCCAGCCTCTTCCGGGCGATTCAGCCAACCAGAGGCTGACTGTGTCGCCTTGCACCGCCCACAGGACGCGGGGCTTGTTCGCAGCGCTGGCCACGTGGCAGAGCTGCAAGCCCAGTAACAACAACAGCCAAAATCCCCAGCGAGTGTACCTTCCTGAATGTCGCATCGCTTCCCTTCCCTGGTCAAACCACCTTTCCAAAAGAATCACCCCACCGACTCATTTCACCCCTTTACCAGGTCCACCCGTGCAAGGTCGATCGTCGAGCAAGTTGGGACCGCGAACGCCGAAACCGGGTAGCTCCCTCGTTTCGATCGCGCCCCTGACTGCAGCGGACCCGGTCGCCGGCAAACCCTCAGCGGCGCGTTGCCGTTCTGGTCGCTTCGTTCCCGGCGCGGTCAACGACTCGCAGGCGCACACCCACCTCCTGCCAGTTCGGGTCGAGCTTCACGTTCTCCCAGGTGTAGTCCGAGGCCGCCCCGTCGAGTTTGACCAACGGAGCCACCTGTTTGTACATTTGCCGTCCCGAACCCGTGCGTGCGAAAAGTTCGAGCGCGACGGTCTGAATCCCCGAACCGGCATCCGCGGCAGACCAGCTCGCGCGGAGACGCCGGTCGAGCCGGTTGCCAACGAGCTGAAGCTGGAGCCAGGCAATTGTGGGCGGGTCGTTGTCCATGTAGCTCACGGTGATCTGCTCGGAGGCAGTCTCCGGGCCCGCTTCCCGCAAGCGGTTGATTACCTTCAGTTTGGCCCTCATCTTGGTCCCGACTGGCAGATTGCGCCGGAAAACAAACTGGTGAGAGGTCTTCGGAATGTGCGTCCAGGACAACCGCCCCTTGTTGCTGCTGGACTCTAAAGCCAGCAGAAGCTCGTCCACTGTTGGAGCCGGATCCTGGAGTTGCCAGGTCACACGGAAAGTGGACCGTGTCATCTGCTCAAGCGTCACAGAAGCCGGTGCCCGTGGCGGCCGCGTGATCACCGTGAAACGCGGCCCTTTGGCGTAACCCCACACCCCGTCGGCGTTGCTGGCGCGAGCGAAAAGCGTTACGGTGCTACCGTGGTGCAAGCCGGCTCCGTCCGTCGGGACCGTTGCCTGAACCGTTGGAAGCAGTGTGTCCACCACCGTGAACCAGGCCTGACCGCCCCAGTCTGGACTCGTGCTAAAAGCTGCCTGCACTCGTTTGACCTGCGTCTCGGCCTCGGTGGCCGTGATCACCGGGTGGAGATCGCTCAACCGAACGACAGGCGGGACACCGCTTGCCTGCACCACTGGCCCAGAGTAGTCCACCCTGTGGTAGGGCACCGTTTGCGTAGTCGCACGACCGGCCCGATTCGTCAGGCGAATCTTGACGCTGTAGTCGCCCGGTGGGTAGGTGAAAGGCGTCGTCCACTGGAATTCCGTTCCCGGCTCGGAAGCTACCGTCGTCCACGGCAGCACGGTTTCACCGCTTGCCCGACGGATTTGAACCTCGACTTCCCGAATTCCGGACTCCGGGTCGTCCACACCCTGGAATTCCAGGCGCAGCGAACTCATGCCGTACGGTCCAGCCTGAACAACCGCTCCCGGCGGAGGCGTGACGTCGATTTGAAACTCAGCCGGAGACGCAGGTGGACCAGGCATGTTGTCGCCGTTCACCGCCCGGACGGACAGGAAGTAGATCCCTTTCGGATCCAAAGACAGGCCGCTGACCTTGATCTGGTGCTCACCTTTCAAGCCCAGCATGGAGGACGACGGCGGAGACGCCAGCCCGATTGATCCAGCCCAGCCGAAGTCTCCGGCCGGCGCCTTCTTGGCCAGGTCGGACGGCCAGGTCCAGCCGAGGACATCCGTGGCACCGGGACTGCTTCCGAGGGCGATCTGGTAGCCCTTGATTTTCGTCTCCAGGTCTTTGGCTTCCTGCTCCACCGTGAAGGTGAGTGCGTCGGCACTCGGTTGCCACTCGCCCAGCTTGATTTGCGGCGCTGTCGGCGGTGTGGGGTCGTGCAACACAAACGGCATTGACGTGACGTCGCTGACCAGACCAGCCTGGTTCACCGACACCAGGTTCACCCACAGTGTGTCCACGAACACCAGCGAACCGCCGTAGAGCTCACACTGGGTTGTGTTGCCGACGTCCTGGAATTGCGAAGCAGACCAGGAGTCGATCGGGGCGTCGCTGACAGCGATCTGGTAGCTCAGAATGCCGGACTCGGTGTCTGAAGCCGACAGCCACATGAAGCGGGCTCCCGGGATGAACCGCGCGTCGTACGAAGCCGACAGGGTCATTGTGAACCACTTCGGCTTTTCTTCGATTTTGGTGATCAGAGGCGCCGTGGGGGGCGTGTGGTCAACCACAACCGGGTTCGAAAATCCAACGCCGCTTTCCAGCGCTTCTCCGTTCACTGCCTTCACACCGACCCTGTACGCGTGGTCGTGCTCGAGCACGAGGTGTCGGATGGTCACATCAGTCCGACCCCAGCCAGGCAACCAGTCGGTGATCGGGTCCCACTCGTTCAGGATTTCGGCCACGTTGCCCTGGCCGAAGAGACTGCTTCCCGTTACCTGACCGGCCACGCCGCCGAACACTCCCTGTCCACTGGAGCTACCGGCTCCGCCAAGCAGGGACACGCTGCCCACTCCCGAGCTCAGCCCACCCCCGACGACCGAGGCGCCGGCCAGGAGTCCACCGGCCGTGAACGTGCTCCCGGTTTGCAAACCGCCGGTGAGTGTGGCAAACACGCCGCCTAACGAACTGAGTTCGCCGTTCACGGCCGCCTGCACCCAGGCTGTCGAGGCCTGTCCCATCGGCGCGCCGTACTTCTGGCGGAACTGGTCCCCGGAACCGCGGTAGCGGTAAACGCGGTAGTGGTAGTCCACAACACCGGATTCGTCGTCCTGCGCCTCCCAGTGTGCGGGGAATTCCGAGCCGCTGGCAGTGTAAAGCGGGATCTCCACTGTCGGCGTAGTCGGAGGCGTGTTGTCGCCGCTCATTTCGATGTTCGCCTGCACCACCTCGGTTCCGGTGTTCTGCCCCCAATCGCCGTACTGGAGGTCGAGGGGCACCGAACGGGCGTTCGTGTAGCCGCCTGAGCCGCGCGCCCTCACGTACAGGGTCAGGTGCTCCGGCCAGTACGGCTTCGTGAACAGCATCTGGAAGTAACCTTCCTGCCCCAGGGTGAGCCACCCGGACGGGTCAGGTGCCTGACCCTGTGGTTGCACCTGGAAGCTGTACTCCACGATCTTGTCCGGGTGCGAGGCGCTGTAGCCCACGTTGATGAAGGCACCCCACGGCACCGCGTAGATCGAGGCGCTGAGGTCCTCCATCACGGGCACGTGCAGCATCTTGATGGCGTCATCCTCGGTCTTGAAAATCGACTGCAGCAGTTGGGTACGCCAGTTGAGCGAAAGTGTCATCCCGCTGACGTTGCCGGGCAACTGAAGACCGCTGCCCCCGATTGGCGTTTCTGTGCCCACGGCCTGGAAGCTGCCGCTCGAACGTCCTCCTGAGTCGAAGTTCCTCATGGCGTCGCCTGCATTGCGAGCCACCTGCCAGGCGGCTCTGCCGGTAGGCCGCAGTTTCGATACGTCCACACCTGCCGTCTCAACCACGCGCTGGTTTCTGTAGCGCAGCCGGTCGTAAAGATCGTAGACGATTTCCGTGAGCTCGGTCTGCACCTGGTACAGGGCATCCAAGGCCTGTTCGAGCTGCGTCATGGTCTGCTTCAGCCCGTCGAACTTCTCTTTGTAGTCCTGGGCGATCTGGTCGCGCCGTTCGATGGTCGCCTGCGCCAGTTGCTGGTTGCCCGACATCGGGATCTCGTACCACAGCACCAGCCCAGCATCGTAGTTGGCCTTTTTCAGCTCTTCGCCGCTGAGACTACTCGCCACGTCACCCACGTCACTGATTTGCGAAGAGCTGGCACCTGCCAGCTGGAACGCCTTCTGCCTGCGCCGTTTGGTGTTCTCGCGCAGCTCGTCGACCGTCAAACGATCTCGCTTGCTTGCCGCCGCAAACTCGATCGAGGTCTTAGCCTGATTCAGGTACTCAATGTTCTTCTGGTAGTGACGGTAGAAAACGTTGAGCGTTTGCAGGGACGAGACGTAGTACGTGAGCATGCGATGCAGCGTCTCCCGGTGTTGCTTGCCGATGCTCTGGCTCACCTGCGAGAGTTTGTTGCTGAGTCCGCTGAGCTGGAACCAGACCTGGTTGATTTTCTGGTGAATCCGCTTGTCCAGGTCCTGCAGGTCCTGGTCAGCCTGGCTCAAGGTTGCCTGTTGCTGCTGGACTCGCGCCGGATCCACGTTGAATTGCAGCGACTGCACGTCGGCCGCCGTCAGGTTGTCTTTCTGCGCTGCCTGCAGATTCGCCAGTGTCACCGGGGTGCCACCAGCGTCGTAGTCGTTGAACTCAACGTCAGGAATTGTCACGGTGATGCCGCTCAGCATGCTCATGGCCTGGTCGATGGACTGCGACATGGCCCCCAGTTGCTGTTCCACCTGCTGCCGCTTCGCTTCCAGGTTCGCTTCGATGGTGGCACGGTTCGGGAAATCCGACAGCGCGTAGTTCACCACGCCGGCAAAGCCAACGTACTCGGCGTTGTTCATCCCACCGACTTCGCTGGCGCCTTCGATTTCCTGCAGCCAGGCCTGCTTCTGAGCGTCGGTGTACTGGGTGATCCAGTTTACACCGGCGGCGGCAATTTGCTCCGGGCTCAGCTCCAGCGACGCTGCTTTGGCCGAGTTCATGGCGTCTTCGGCGTCCTGCTTGGCCTGTTCCATCTCGTCGGCAGCTCCCTTGGCCTCATCGATCAAACGCTGCATCTCGGAATCCGAGCCAAAGCCGCCGTCCACGTGGCCACCACTGGTAATCTTGGCCCACACGCTCCCTTCCCAGTCGTAGAGAAACGTGCTTACCTCAAGACCAGCCAACCCGTAGATGAAGAACTGGTTCTTGCGAATGACGGCAAACTCCATCCAGCCTTTGGCGCTGACCACGCCGCCAAGCACCTCGGCCTCAATCCAGGCTTTGAAGTAACCGCCCCAGGACACACCCTCGATGTACCAGGCCATGCCCTTGAGCCCAGCATTCACCTCGACGATGACGATGTCGAAGCTCTTGCTGATTTCCAGATCGACGGCAAAGCCCGGGGGCCCGATGAACAGCCCTCCCTCGGACTTCACGAATGACAGAATGTCCAGCTCAACTTTTCCCGTCACCGCCCAGGCGTCTTCACCGTAGTAGTAGATGCTGATTTGCTGTTCGCCCTTCAGCAGATCGCTTACCTTGATCTTGATCGCCAGGTCGCCGGTCACGTAAAGCTTGGTTAGGCCAACCTCCAGAGCCAGCGTACCGTTCAGGTACGTGTCCATGTTCAGCAACACCACTTCGGCGTCCAGGCGGAAGTAGTTCTCAGTGAACGTGAGCAGCGCAGCACCTTTGATCGCGTAGTCGTCCACAACGGCTACGGTGCCGTAGAGAAACGCGGCGAACTTACCCGGGTCGTTGATTTTCTGGCTCGCACCTGAGAACTTGCACAAACTCTTGACCAGCGCCAGGTCCGCCGGGTCCGGGTTGTAGAAGAAACCGCCGCCGAAACCCGTGATGAAAACACCTGGTCCCACAGGCACGCGCACAGCCCCACCGACAAGCACAAAAAAGCCGAAGCTCGTCTGGCCGTCGAGGCTGGCCAGTTTCCCGGCCGCGCCCACGTGGACACTCTCGCCGAACGTACCGGACCCAGCGATCAGGAACTTGTAGCCGTTGGGCAGGTCCATGTACTGCAGGTCCAGCGTCAGGTCGAGCATGTCCGGGACCTCCACGTGGGCGTCCTCGATCACCAGCCCGACCCCTGCATTGGTGCCGAACACCAGGAAACGTTTGATTTCGCCCCCGCCCATGTCGACCAGGTTGATTCCTCCGCCGAACTGGAAGTACCAGTTCACGTCGACAGTTTGCACGCTGGTGTCCGGTGCGGCGTTGCCAGAGGGTTCGCTTGCCTTGGTCAGCTGAATCTGGGTGGGACTGTCGCTGTACGAAATCCCGTTCACGGAGATCGTGAGCAGGTCGGAGATTGAGAACGAGCCCGCGTTGATTGTGCCTACCTCCAGTCCGTTCTCGCTAAAGCCCCAGCCTTCGAAGCCCAGCGAGCCGTCGACACCTTCCACACCGAGCGACAGAGACCCCGAGAACACCAGCCCAAAGCTGGCCCCTTCGGGTACGGCGAGGCTCGTCAAATTCAGGGCGAAACCCTGGAATTCGAAGCCAAGGTTAGGTGGCAGAGAAACCGTGCCCCACTGCGGCGTGCTCCCGTCAAAGCGAACCGACACACCCGGATCCACCGAGTTGCCAGAGATCTGGCCCAGGCCGATTCTCTTGCTCGGGTTGTTCTCCAGGTAGAAATCGACAACGGCTTCAACCTCACTGTTGCTGAGGTGTCCCAGATCCAGATTCAGCCCAAGGTACGTGACGTCCAGCGTACCGAGCCCTCCGAAATCCAGTTCCGTTGCGTCGCTGCCGTTCTGGTCCAGGTGGTGGGTCTCCTTGATCAGCTTCAAGTTCACTTGACCAGAGAAACCGTTTGGCCCCACGCCGAAACTGAACTGCTGCGGCTCCTGCAGCAGAGGCTCCGGTAGCTGGGCCTGCCCCTGCACCACCAGCGAGTCGCCCTCCATGCCAATCCGGGTGATCTTCAGGTACGGGTCGGCGACGACCAGTTCACCCTCGTAGAAGGCTCCCTGCAGCGAGAAACTGCCGTCGGACCCAACCTTCAGGTTCTCGAAGGCGATGGTCTGCTCCAGGAACTGCATTTGTCCGGACAAAAGCAGGTAGAAAATCTGCTGTTCGTAGCTGAAGGCTACGTCGGTGATCTGGAAAGTGGACCCAAACGCCTCAAACTGCTGAGGCGCGGACAGGTGCATTTCTTCGGCGCTCACGCCGGCCGGGCTGACCGTGAGCCCCTGAATGGTGAGGGCCATGTTGTTCAGGCTCGGAACGCGAAAGATGCCGCTCAGCACCAGCTCAAATTGCTGCCCAACCACGACCTTGAACGCGGGGCTGTCGCCCACAGGCTGAGGTTCGAATTGCGCCACTCCCATCGGCACCGTGCCCAGCGCCTGCAAATCGACGGAGAGGTCGAGTCCCGCGGATGTCAGGGAAGCGTTGAAAGGCATGTGCTGATCGTTGAACAGGCTGGAAACCAGGTCGCCCGTGATCGAGCAGTTGAAGTTGTCCAGGGCCAGCTCCACTCCGGCAAAGTTCACGGTCAGCATGTCGCCCAAAGGCAGGCTCAGGACGTACTGCTGGCCCTCCCCGGGCTGCAGGCGAGCTGTGCCGCTCAGACCGTTCGAGGTTACCGTGACGCTGTCCAACCGCAGATCTGCTCCACCCAACGCCTCCGGCAAAGCAAGCTGAGCCGTCACAAGCAGTGCAGCCGAGCCGTCCTTCTCGCCGTAATCGAGCTGCGTCAGCCTGAGTGGCAGACCGGCTGAAGTCAGGTCCAGCAGAGCTTGCCCGGCAGGCGCCACCACGCTCAGGTTACCACTCACCAAGCTCCAGTCTGAAGGGTTAATCACCACGTCGAACGACACATTCCACTGCGGGACGGACCCACCGTACGCGAGGGCTGGTGCGACCAGCGGCACCGCGTTTCCTGAGAGGTGCAGACCGCCCTGAACTTTTTCGGCCGTGACGCGCAGGTTGCCCTGGTCGTCCTTGATTGCCAGGTAAGCCACCGTTGTGTCCGGCAGCGGCACCTTGGCTGGTACGTCGATCAGCTCCAGAAGCCCCTCGAGCGGTAGAAACCCGTCCTTGTCGAGAACAGCTACGTGGCTCTGGTCGATGTAAAAGTCCACCTTGCCCGAATCGACGGACACAGGATCAAATCCCAGGGCAAAACCTTCGCCGAAAACGGCCCTCACGTTGGTCAGGTCCTGACCGTTGTAGCGGATCCTGACATTGCCCTCGCCGCTCGCTACGAGCTTGCCGTCCTGAATGCCCACCTGCGGCAGTTTCAGCAGCACGCCGAAGTCGGAGTCCAGTTGTGCGTTCGTGTCCACTGCGGCCCAGCGGAGCGAGCCGTTTTCAGTAGTGATTCGCAACGCAAAACTCGACTGGAAACTCACACCCCCCGAAACCGGCCGCATGTCCGGGAACGAGAGCCCCAGGTTCTGAAAATTCACGCCAACCGAGGCTCCGTCGCCGAGGGTCAGAGAACCACCTCCAGTCACGGTCATTCCGGAATCGGTCAGTTCCGCGTGCTGAACAACAAACGAGAGAACGGGATCGTTCTGGGGCAGGTCCCAACGGAAAGGCTGGTTCACCACCAGAGAGCCCTGCACCAGTTCGTTTTTCATCAGGTCGTAAACCAGCGACCCCTGGGCGGTAACGTGACCGCCGTCCGGCGCCGGAAGTTGAAGCTGACCTTGCAGGGCCAGGGTCATCGCTTGCTGGCCGTCCTCTGCCCCGAGGGTAAGTTGCGACTGGGAAACGCTGAGCTGAAACGGTCCAAACGTCAGAGGGCACGGCGGCACAACGTTGCTCACGGTGCCGGTCACGAGACCGTCGGACGTGATTCGCAGATGCGTCTGGCCCAACGACACAGCCTGGTCGCAACCGAAGCCTTCCGGCAGGGTGAGGTGCGCGGCAAACTCCACGTAGCCCGTCTGCTGACCGTTTTCAACGGAAAAACCCCCGCTCAGGCTCTCGATCACCAGACTTGCACCCCCCAGTGGAATTGGGCAACCGGGCTGCTGGATTAGTTTGGTCTCAACACTGGCGTTGAGCTGGCCGTCCTGGTAGGAAGCGTCCAGAATCGTCAGATCGGCGTGTTTCAGACACTCCGGAAACGTGTCCGGCAGGTTGGGCATGTTCAGCTTAAAATCGAAGTGCAGCCCCCAGTCGACATTTCCCAGGTCAGACCCGCCGCCGGTCCACGGCAGGTCCAGCTCAGGCATCCGGAAAGCCAGCGGCTGCAGCTCGAAACCCAGGAAATCGAAAGCGGGCACAACGTTCTCCAGGTCAGGGAATTCGACATCCGGGAAATGAAATCCGTCTTCGCCCCAGCCCACATTCTCGATTGGGGGCAAACTGATGCCCCAATCCGGGAACCCAAGCGACACGTCGAGGTCGAAGTCAAAGTCCCAACCCGAATCCTGGGTCCACGCCAGCTTCGAAAAACTCAGGTCTTTCAGAGCAAGCCGAATCCAGCCCAGATCCAGATTCAAAGAGTCGCAACTTGGCGAGAAGTCCTGTACTTCGAAGCCGTCCTGGGTCAGCAACAGCGTGAGAGGCGACTGGCACGCCTGGCCGCCGGGAAAAGTCATGTCCAGCCGGCCAATGGCTGAGAGCTGAAAGGCCGGAAAACCGGTCAGATCTACGTCCAGGGTTCCGCGGATCGAATCCAGAAAAGCTACAACCACATCCGGAAGGATCGGGAAGCTCTCGCCGATTGGGAGAGCCACGTTGCCAGCCAGGTGCCCCGTGCTTCCCAGTTCCAGCGACAGCCCAGGAAACGTCTGGTCGAAAAGCTCCAGGTTTCCGCCGATCTGGAAGCTCTGTCCCTGGTAGTCGAGCGTGTTCAGCTCGAACGGCAGACCGAACTGGCTCAGATCGATGTGCACTTCTTCGGCATGCAGGTTTCCTGAAACCAAAGAGAACGTGCTCAGGTCGAACACGGCGTCGAAGCTAAGGTCCACCTCAGGCGGCGCAGGTGCACTCAGTTGAAGTGCCGGAAAAACAAGGCGTACTGGCTGGGCTGGCTTGGAGCGGATCCTGACACCTCCACTCACCTGCTCCACATCCACAAGGAGCTGTCCCCCTTCCCGCAACACCAGGTAGGCAATGTCGTCGGAGGGCAACGGCAGATGATCGGGCAAACCGGCTTCTGCAAAGTAACCCAGGTTAGGCACGAAGCCACTCGGATTCAGCTCGCCTACCTCCGCCCCCTCGTAGCTGAACACGGCTCGGCCGGCGGTTACTCCGACCGGGTTGAATCCAACCGTAAATCCCTCGAACGCGACAGACACCTGCTCGAGCGTGCGTCCGGCGTACTTCAAAAGCGCCTGAGCCTGGCCGGACGCGTGGAACCCGTCCACGTCCAGGCTGAGGCTGCCGGTCAGGTCCAGACGCAGAGCGTTTGGCTCCGTCACTTCCGCCTGGAAGGGCACAACGGACCAGGTCAGTCCTTCGTCGCCGAGCACAATTTTCAGAGAAAAGCTCTGGGTAAACGCAACCTCGCCGTCCAGAACACGGGCCTCAAAGGGATCAAACGTGAAGTTGTCAAAGTTCACAGGAATCGTTTGGGTTCCCACTTGAAGTGCGTAGGAGCCATTCACGTGCAGCCCAGCGGTGTCGAGCACGGCGTGATTGATTACGAACGAAAAAACCGGCGACTCGGAAGGAACGTCCAGCCGAAAAGGATCGTTGACCTCCACAGAGCCGTCGACCAGTTGATTCTGGATCAGATCGTAACGCAACGCACCAGAAGCCGTGACAGTTTGTCCCTGGTTCGCTCCGGGCAGGTTGAGGTGCCCCTCAAGCTGCAGGAGCGCAGACTGCTGGCCTCCTTCCGCGCCGAGCAAAACCGACGCATTTTCAACGGTAAACTGGAAGGGACCGAACGCGAAGGGGCACGGCGGGACAAGGCCGTCCACGGTTCCCTCCACAAGCCCGTTCGGCCTGAGTTTCAGCGTCGTGGTGGGCCCCGTGTAGCCCTGACACTGGAAAGCGTCGGGGAGCACCACCTGCGCTTCCACGGTCAGGTAGCTGTCGCTGCCCGTCTGGAAATGCCCGGAAAGGCTTTTCACCACGAGCTGCGCTCCACCTCCGAGCGGAATCGGACAGTCCTGAAGCGAGACCGGGGGTAAGTCGGCGGCCAGTCCCTCGGCCGTGAGGGAGATGTTGTCCAGGGTCACCCCGGGGTTACGGAGGCAGTCCGGGAAGTTCGCCGGAAGATTTGGCAAACTCAGTTCGCACGAGAGGCTGATGTCCCAGTCGCTGGCGTCACCGCCGCTGAACCAGGGGAATTCGACCTGCGGCATCTGGAAGCCGCGAATGGCAAGACCGAAGCCACCAACATCCACCGGCGGCAGCGACAGGTCGGACAAATCAACCGCTGGCAAATGAAAGCCGTCTCCGTCCAGCGTCACGCCCTCCAGCGGTGGCAGGTCGAGGTCGGGAAACGCGGGCAAATCCAGCCGCACAGTGCCACCGAAACGAAAGTCCCACTGCCCGGCACTGTAGAGGAGCTGGTCCAGATTCAGGTCCGTCCAGGCAAGCCGAATCCAGCCCAGGTCAAGCGGGTGTTGGAGAAAGTCGCCATCCACACTGAAGTCGGTCACTTCCACGTTGTCGGGCGTCAAGTGAAGGGCCAGATTCGCCTCAACTGGCACTTCCTGGAACTTGAAAGCGACAGCGCCCTGCACGTTCAAATCGAAGGACGGAGAGCCGGCGTCAAAATCGATCCCGACCGTGCCGTTGATCGACAAGAGGTGCAACTGTAGCAGATCGGAGTTCGGCACCAGCGGTACCCAGAGGTCCGGGTTACACACCACGTCTCCAGTTAGCTTGCCATCCTGCCATTCCAGAGCAAGCGGCTGGCAGCCAGTAGGTTGTCCGAAAAGAAAAAGCTGGCCTTCCACCTCGATTTCCGGCGCGGAAAAATGCACCGCCACCCGCGTAACCCGCAGCTGGAAGATGTCTTCGCCCAGGGCAAAAATGGGAGAATCGGGACTACCAGTGGACTCGACGGAACCGCTCACGCCTGAGGCAGTCAGTTCGAGTCTGCCCTGCAGAGGAAGCGGCTCACCTGTGACCGGATTCAGAAAAGCAAGCCCGACAGTGAGCCCGTTCATCGTGGAGAAACGCACGTCGGTAATCTGAACAGGTGCGCCTTCGAAGTTCAAGCCGAAATCTTCGGCGGTCGCCTGCGCCACAACCTCGCCGCCGAGAATTTCTGGGTTGTCCAGGTCACTGATGTCCACCTCCAGGTCCTGGACGGTACATGCCACCTCGGGGGAACTGTCCAGTCCTTCCAGGACCAGCGTAGCCGAGCCATTCAGCACGTAGTGGTCGTTGACCTGCTGGATTTGTAACCCCGAAAGATCTTCCAGATGCGCCATGCCTTCCTGGAGGACCAGTTGCTGCAGTTCTTCAGCAACCCCTTGGCTACCTCCGATCTTGTACCAGAAAGTCCAGATTTCGCTCTTGCCCTCATTTTCGCCGAGCGGGTCCCCCATTTCGTCGACAGCCTGCACGAGCCAGGCGTACTGACGCCCAACGAGGAACTCCGGCGCGTCGTCCGGGTAGAGCAACGAGACTTCGTCAGTGAGTTCTCTTTCGAAAAACGGCCGGTTCGCCTCCACGGCCTCAAACGGATTTTGTGGCGGATTGATTTCGTAGATTCGCAGCCAGTAGTGAACGGTGAAACCGGGGTGCTCTGTCGCCGCGGTCCACTCGAATGCTACGTCGCGGGTCGGAAG
>JAADFT010000529.1 GCA_013152765.1 Calditrichota bacterium
GCCGGACGTGGTCCGGCTGCAAGAGAGAGGTGGAAGCAGAGGCGAGAAGAGGTTCATTCTCGCCTTTTCTGTTTTGAAGAACTGGCTTTGCGGGCGGCCAACATGCGCTGTCTACTCCCGGGGGCGTGTTTGCTCCCACAGCTAACGCCAACTGAAAAGCAGCGTAAACGTCGCCCGGCGGTAGCTTTGACGTCGAGGACAGGAATTGGTTGAAACGATTTCCGCAGGGTCTCGGGACACATTGAGCGGCTTCTCGAAGCCGGTCTCCGAGTGGTTCCGGCGCGAGTTTGGACGGCCAACGCCACCGCAGGAAAAGGGGTGGCCGCCGATTCAGCGGGGAGAGAACACCCTGATCCTGGCCCCGACTGGTTCCGGCAAGACCCTCGCGGCGTTCTTGTGGGAAATCGACAGGATTCTGCAGGAGCTCAGGGAGGGCGAATTCGACGAGCTCCGGCTCGTGTACGTGTCGCCGCTGAAGGCGCTTAACAACGACATCGAGCGTAACCTGAAGCAGCCGCTGCGCGGCATTCGGGAAGTCGGTAGGCAGCTCGGGCTCGAAATGCCGGGAGTGCGCGTGGCCGTACGTTCCGGCGACACTCCTCAGCACGAGCGCCGGAAGATGTTTGCGCGACCGCCCCACATCTTGATTACAACGCCTGAGTCGCTTTACATCATGCTGACTGGACCGCGGGCGGCCGAGCTCTTTCGCTCTGTGCGTACCGTGATCGTCGACGAAATCCACGCCCTGGCGGGGAACAAACGCGGCGTCCACCTTGCTCTGAGTCTTGAACGTCTGGAAAGGCTTGCGCAGCGGCGCGTTCAGCGGATTGGCCTGTCTGCCACGATTCGACCGCTGGACGAGGTGGCTCATTTCCTGGGTGGCAACGAGTGGGTTCGGACGGATGGCGGTCCGGAGCTACGACCGCGGCCGGTGACGATCGTGGACGCTGGCTACAGGAAACCCCTCGACGTGCGGGTGGAAACTGCCGCTGAAGACGGCGCGGGGCAGACCGGCAGCGCGTGGGTGCCGCTGCTCGAGCGGGTGGCCCAACTGGTCAGGGAACACAGGACGACGCTGATCTTTGCCAACAACCGCCGAACCGCCGAACGCGTGGCCGACAAGCTGAACGAGATCCTGACCAGCGCTGAAGGCGACGCCCGCGCGATTCTGGACGAAGGCGTGCCAAAGGGGCTTGGCATTTTTGCCGCTGGCAAGGGCGACAGGCCGCGCGTTGTCGACGTGCACCACGGTAGCCTGGCGCGTGAGAAGCGGCTGCGCGTAGAGGAAGACCTGAAAAGCGGCAGGCTGGCGGCCATCGTGGGGACATCCTCGCTTCAGCTCGGCATCGACATTGGCACCATCGACCTGGTGGTGCAGATCGAGTCGCCCAAGTCAGTGGCCCAGGGTCTGCAGCGGATCGGGCGTTCAGGCCACGTGGTCGGCAAGGTCAGCAAAGGCCGCATTTTCCCGCTTCATGCCGAAGATGCGCTGGAGTGCGCTGTCGTTGCCTCTGGCATCCTGAAAGGCCAGGTCGAACCAACACACACGCCGAAGAACCCGCTGGATGTGCTGGCGCAGCAAATCGTGGCAATGGTGTCCGTGGAGGACTGGCGCCCGGATGATCTCTTCCGGCTGGTGCGACAGTGTTCTGCCTACGAGTCCCTGTCGCGACCTCTGTTTGAACGCGTTCTCGACATGCTGAGCGGGCGTTACCAGACGGTTCTTCACCGTGAGCTACGTCCAAGGATCGTTTGGGATCGTGTTCACGACCGTCTGACGGGTTTGCGTGGCACGCGCACGCTGGCGCTCGTGAACGGCGGCACGATCCCGGCCCAGGGGTCTTACGGCGCGTACCTGCCGGATGGCAAGACCAAAGTCGGCGAACTCGACGAAGAGTTTGTGTTCGAGACTCGCCGTGGCGACACCTTTCTGCTCGGCAACCAGGTGTGGCGCGTGCTGGAAATCCAGGACGACCGGGTCATCGTGTCCGAGGCACCCGGGTCCATGGCCAGGATGCCATTCTGGCGCGGCGACTACCCCTGGCGGGTTTACGAGACGGGCAAAAAGGTCGGTGAGTTGCGGCGGTGGCTCGAGGAGGCTCTGGACCAACTGAAGCTGAAGACCGCCGCCACGAGCTACAAACATGCTCTCGAGAAGGTCGCCCCAGCTGAGCTTGAGGAGCTCCTTGGGGATCTGCGAGCTCAGTACACGCTTGGACGAAGCGTCGGCAAGGCGCATTTTGGAGCACCTGGCTGAGCAGCTTGATGCGCTCGGAACCGTTGCCACAGATCGAAGAATCCTCTTCGAGGTCTTCGAAGACGCGCTCGGTGACCTGCAGGTCGTGATTCACTCCCCCTTTGGTGGCCGGGTGAATGGCGCTTGGGCTTTAGTCATGGCCAGTGTGCTTCGTGATCACCTGGACATCGAGGTGGAAATGATTGCCAACGACGACGGAATTCTGCTGCGCCTACCGCCTCTCGATGCCGACGCTCCAGTGGATCTGCTGCAGCAGCTTCGGCCCGAGGAGGTGCGCGAGCGGCTTTTGCGGGAGCTCCCGGACTCCGCCGTGTTTGGAGCGAGGTTCCGACAGAACGCCGCAAGGGCCCTGCTGCTCCCGGGGCTCAAGGGCGGCAAGCGAACCCCTTTCTGGCTTCAGCGGCTTAAAGCGAAAGACCTGCTGGAAGCGGTACGCGGCCAGCCGGACTTCCCGATCGTGCTGGAAACGGTACGGGACTGCCTCGAAGAAATAATGGACCTCCAGCACCTTCTGGAGGTCGTGGAGGGCATTCAAAGCGGCGCAATTCAGACGCGAGTCGTGCAGTCCCACGCACCCTCTGCGCTTGCGCGGGGACTGATGTGGGGCTTCATGAACGTGTACGTGTACGAGTGGGACGAACCGAAGAGTCGGAAGCCTGTCTCCGTCAGTCGTGATTTGCTGCAGGACCTGCTCTCGTCGGCTGAGGTCATTCGGGCGTTGCACCCGGAGGCTGTACACCGGGTGACACGTCAGGTCCGGGGACTGGACCCGTCTTCTCGGGTGCGGAACGCGGACGAGCTTGCTCTGCTCTTTCAGCGCTGGGGCGACCTGACCGAGGCGGAGCTCGAGAATCTGTTGCCGCCCGCTGGCAAGGAATGGCTGGCGGAATTGCAGCAGCAGGGCCGAATTCTGGAGGTGGACGTGCCCACAGCCGACGGTGTGGCGCGACGCTGGGTCTTCGCGGAGTACGAAAGCGACTACCGGCAGGCATTCCGGACAGGCGCGGAGGAAGCAGATCGAGCCCGGCGAAAAATCCTGGAGCGTTTTCTGGCTGTCTCGGGCCCGATGAGCCACCGAGAAATTCTCGAACGCTACGCTTTTCCACGGGAGTGGCTGGAAAATGCTCTGGAAGAATTTCGCGGGAAGG
>JAADFT010000530.1 GCA_013152765.1 Calditrichota bacterium
CGGCGCGGCAGGTTGCGCGTCCTCATTCTGGCGTCCGACGCTTCCAAATCCACCACGCAGAAATTTGCGCGGCTGGCTGCTCGAACCGGCGTTCCTTCGTTCGTCTACGGCACAAAGAACGGTTTCGGGCAGCTTCTTGGCAAGGGGCCGGTTGGTGTTCTCGGAGTCGAAACGCCCACTTTCGCGAAGCCCCTGCTGGATTTCCTGCGTCGGGCACCCGAGGCGCGCGTACTGGAGGTCAGCACTCCTCCGAAACGGAAACCCGCAACGAGAAGGAGCAAATCCACGCCGAAGAAATCAGCACCTGTGAAGGAGGCAGAACACACGGATTATGTCCCGAGAAACCCGCACCGACGCCCAGCTCACCCTGCAGCGCGAAAACCCCGCAGAAGCTGACTTCCAGGAGAAGCGCCAGCGTACGGCCTGGTACGTCCGGAAGCTGGAAGAACATTTCGGTGAGCCTGTGTGGAAAGGGCGCAGAAGCCCGGTCGACAGCCTGATCAAGACCGTCCTTTCCCAGAGTACTAACGACCGCAACCGTGACCGCGCCTACGACGAATTGCGGAGGCGCTTCCCGACCTGGGCCGAGGTAGCTGCAGCCGACCCGCAGGACATCGCCGAAGCCATTCGCGTGGCCGGGCTCGCTAACCAGAAAAGCGTACGCATTCGGGACATCCTCCGCTGGTTGGCGCAGCACAACGGCGGCTTCGAGCTCGACAACCTCTGCGAGATGGACATCCAGCAGGCGCTCGAATGGCTCGGCCACCTGAAGGGAATCGGCGTCAAGACGCTGGCAGTCGTCCTCATGTTCGCGTGTGGCCGCGACGTCTTTCCCGTCGACACGCACGTGCACCGAATTGTGCGACGTCTCGGTCTCGTGCCGGAAAATGCCGATCCGGTGAAGACCTTCTGGCAAATGGCAAAGCTGGTTCCGCCTGGCAAAAGCTACTCGTTCCACATGAACCTGCTCAAGCTGGGCAGAACCATTTGCAAGGCTCGAAATCCGGACTGCCAGGCCTGTCCGTTACGCCAGAACTGTCAGTACTTCGCGCAAAGTGCAGCAGCCTTGCGGCAAGACAAAATCTCTCAACCCGGAAAGAACACCTGATGAAGAAGTTCACTCTCGCGTTTCTTTTTCTTGGCTTCGTGCTGCCTGCACCTCTTTTGAGCCAGGTGCAGTGGGATCCGCCGAGTCCTACACCTTCCTCCACGATCACCATCAGCATTCAGCACTGCACGAAGTCGGGCAAGCTGCACTGGGGCGTCAACGGCTGGAAGCAACCGATTCAGGCCTACTGGCCAACTGGCACAGTGCCGTGGAGCGACGGCGCCGCAGTCGAGTCCCCGTTGGAAGGACCGGACTCCACGGGCACCTGCCGCATTACTCTTGGCCCATTCAACAACCCCGACCAGCCCGTGGACGTTGTGGATTTCGTCATTCACTGGGCTGATGACACCTGGGACAACAACAACGGCAACGACTACCACATTCAGATTGTCTCTGGCATTTCCTGGACGCCCGTCAGACCAAACGTCAACGACACGATCACGATTCGAATCGACCCGGCCACGCAGGGAGGAGCCCTCCACTGGGGCGTAAACCCGGGGGACCAACCGTGGACGACGCCCATTCGTCTGTACTGGCCCGAAGGCACCTCCCTCTGGACGGACGGAATTGCCGTCGAGACGCCACTTCTGGGGCCCAGCCCGGCTGGCGTGTGCTCGGTTCGCGTGGGGCCGTTCAACAGCGGGCAACAGGTCGTTCAGGCAGTCGATTTCGTCATTCACTGGGCCGACGACACCTGGGACAACAACCACGGCCAGGACTACCACATCCCCGTCGCTCTGCAGCCGGCTGACGGACGGAAGCATTTCCGTGCGCATCAGCACACCAGCGTCCGACTCCGCCGTCAGTGGCGAGGTCGAAATCCGGGCCACCGCTACAGGCAGCGACGTGATCGAGCTGTGGATCGACGGAGCTCAGCGCACCGTGGCCTCGGGAGTGGAGTTGAACTGGGTCTGGGACACCGCGGGCGCCAGCTACGGCAGACACAGGATCGTAGCTGTGGCGAAAAAGTTCGGGGCCACGCAGCGTGTTGCCATGGACGTCGTTTCCGTCTGGGTGCTCCCTCACGTTGAGATTGCCGACCCGCCACCGGGGACAGTGCAAGGAGCAACGGACAACGGGGACGGGACCGTTACCTTCGCGCTCTTTGCCCCAGGAAAACGGTTCGTAACCCTGATTGGCGATTTCAACAACTGGGACGGCAGCGCCGACGTCATGAACCGCACGCAGGATGGCCTGTGGTGGCTGGTGAAGTCGCTGTCACCCGGGACCTACCGCTACCAGTACCTGATCGACGGCAGCCAGCGCCTGGCGGACCCGTACGCGCGCGACGTCGACTGGACCTACCAGGGCCGCGAGGACTGGCATCCGGAAAATGCTCGCGCCGTGCTGAAGGTGGGGGCCGAGCCCTACCAGTGGCACGATGCCGGGTTCACCCGACCAAGCTGGTACAGTTACGTGATTTACGAAACTCACGTGGGCGACTTCGCGGGAACGTTCGCAGGCATGACTGCCAAGCTGGACTACCTGAAAAACCTGGGGATCAACGCGATCGAGCTCATGCCCTGCTACGAGTTCCCTGGTGCGGACAGCTGGGGCTACAATCCGGCTTTCTACTTCGCGCCGGAGTCGGCCTACGGCACGCCGGAAGACCTGAAGCGCTTGGTGGACGAAGCGCACCAGCGTGGCATCGCCGTGTTCATGGACATGGTTTTCAACCACGTCGACGCTACCTCGCCCCTGGCTCAGCTTTACCTGGACGACCTCGACGCGAGTCCCTACTTTCACGCCTCCGGGAATCCCTGGGGTTTCCCGGATTTTGACCACACAAAGCCCGCAACTCAACGCCTGTTTCGCGACGTGGTGCTCTACTGGATGAGAGAGTACCACATCGACGGCTACCGTTACGACGCCCTGCGCTTCATTTCGTGGGAGGGCATTCGGTCGTTCAGCAGCGCGGTGGAACAGGCAGACCCGCTGTTCTACCAGATCGCCGAGTACCTGCCCCAGGATCCGGCCCTCGTGCGCGAAACGCCGATCGACGCCGAGTGGCACGACACCTTCCACGACCAGATGAAACTTAACCTGCGCGGCTTCAACGGGACGGGCACATCGAAGGCCGTGGACTACAGCCTCGACGGGTTTGGCGATCCCACACACGTGATCAATTTCACGACAAATCACGACGAGCAGCGCACGATTTACGAGTGCATCACGTACGCGGGGTGCGACTACGCCACAGCCGTGAAGTACGAGAAGATGACCGGCGCAGTGCTCCTGACAGCCGCTGGCGTACCGATGCTCTACCACGGCCAGGAATGGGGCGAGGATCTGCCCAAAGTCGTCGGCAAAAACCCGCTCGACTGGTCGAAGCTAACTCGAGAACCGTGGAGTGGGATCCTCGCTTACTACCGGCGGCTGCTGACGCTGAGGGCGCAGCTGCCGGCCCTGCGAAGTCGGAACATCAAGGTGGACCGTGTGTACGGTTCAAAACGTACGATCGTGTACCACCGGTGGAAAGACAGCGACGCTGTTGTTGTGGTGGCCAACTTCAGTCGCCAGCGGCAGAGCGTGGACGTACCGTTCCCGGCGGAGGGAACCTGGTACGAGTTTACGCACGACGACACTGTGGTTGTCACGGGGCCTGGCATCGCCAGCTACGAGATCGACGGGCCAGAAACGCGGATTTTCACCCGGCGCCGGCTGTGTACGGGCGTGCACAGCGAGCGCGAAGGCAGTGCTCCTCGGAAGTTTGCACTGACACAGCCTTACCCGAATCCGTTCAACAGCACCACGGTTCTGTCGGTACGCATCCCGCACAAAGGGCACCTTACGTTGAGCGTGTTCAACAGCCTGGGGCAGCGTGTGGCGATCCTGTGGGATGGGCCAATTCGGCCTGGTGTACACCGATTCCGGTGG
>JAADFT010000531.1 GCA_013152765.1 Calditrichota bacterium
AAATCCGCGTGCACTGGGTGAGCGGCGGGGACGCTGAATGAAGCTGCTGGCGGTAGAAACGGCGACTCCCGTGTGTGGAGCTGCCCTGGCCGAGAACGGGCGGGTTCTGGCTGAAGTGAATCTGGACCTCGGACGGATTCACGCCGAGCGCCTTGCTGTGGTTGTTCAGTGGCTGCTGGAGACGGCCGGGCTGGAGCCAGCGGAAATCGGCGTGGTCGCGGTCTCAGCTGGACCGGGATCTTTCACTGGCCTCAGAATCGGCTTTGCCTTCGCAAAAGGCTTTGCTCTGCCGCACGGCGCGCGGCTGGTCGCGGTGCCGACTTTGCAAGCACTTGCCCTGAATGCCTCGAGATGCGGCGGGACCGTGTGCTCGCTGTTGCGCTCTCGGAGAGGCGAATTCTTCGCCGCTCACTACCACAGCGGAAACGGCGAGCTCCGGGAGGTAAAGGCCGCCGAGGTTGTTTCCGAAAACAGGTTGGTTGAGTTTTGCCGCGGCGCAGACGTCGTGGTCGGGCAGACGGACGCCCTGCCCGAGACTCTGGTGGAGGCCCTGCAAGAGGCCGGAATGTTCGTCTGGCCCGCCGAAGCCGGGAAGGCACGGGCAAGCCACGTGGCGATTCTTGGCGCCCGACTGGCTCCGAGTGAAAAATGGGCCGATCTGGAGACTGCCGAGCCTTTCTACCTGCAAGAATTTGTTGCCAAGCTTCCGAAAGACAATCTGGTTGGGGAAGCCGGTGGCTCAGAGCGTTGACGTGGAAAACCGCTCAACGAGCCGGGATGAAGGAAAATCCGGGCGGGAACGGCTCAGCTTTCGGCAGATGACGCTGGAAGATGTGCCCACGGTCGTTGCCTGGGAGCAGCAGCTTTTCCCAAACCCGTGGGCGCCGCAGCATTTCGTGGCCGAAATCACCAACTCCGACGTCTCCGTAGCGCTCGTGATGGAATGGGAGGGGGAATTTGCTGGCTACGCGGTTGCCTGGATTGTGGCGGACGAGCTACACATTGCCAACATCGCGGTGATCCCGCGGTACCGTCGCCGGGGTGTTGCGCGGGCCACGATCGAGCACCTGCTCGACCTGGCCCGGAGCCGCGGGTGTACGTACGCGCAGCTCGAAGTGCGAGCCAGCAACGCGCCGGCAATCGCCCTGTACCGGAAGCTTGACTTTCAGATCGTCGGCGTAAGGAGGGGGTACTACGAGAAACCACGAGAGGACGCACTCGTGATGGCAAGGGAATTGTGACCGTGGTTCGACTGGGAGAGCGAACAATCAATGGCTTGGTTTCGTCGAGCGAACAAGGGGCTAACGCCTCAGCAGAAGAAAGATTTGCCGGATGGGCTCTGGTTGAAGTGCGAAAAGTGTGGTGAGATCATCTACCGGCGCGAGCTGGAACGAAACCAGTTCGTGTGCCCCAATTGCGAATTCCACTTCCGGATTCGCGCGCACGACTACATCCAGCTCCTGACGGACGAAGGCACTTTCGAGGAGTTCAACGCCCACATCGAGTCTGTGGACCCGCTCGGGTTCAAGGACAGCAAGCGCTACAGCGACCGCTTGAAGGACGCCAAGAAGAAGACGGGGCTCAACGAGGCCGTTGTGACCGGCACGGCCAGGGTGGAGTTGATCCCGACGGTGCTGGCCGTGATGGATTTCGCTTTCATCGGCGGCAGCATGGGCTCCGTTGTCGGCGAAAAAGTCGCGCGGGCGGCGGACAAGGCACTGGAGTTGCACGTACCGCTGGTCGTGGTGCCTCCGGCGGAGCGCGAATGATGGAAGGCGCGCTGTCGCTCATGCAGATGGCCAAGACTTCGGCCCGTCTGACCAGGCTGGAAGAAGCCAGACTTCCCTACATTTCGATTCTCACGCACCCGACAACCGGCGGCGTGACCGCAAGCTACTCGATGCTTGGCGACGTGATTCTGGCCGAGCCGGGTGCTCTGATCGGTTTCGCCGGACCCAGGGTGATCCAGCAGACCATTCGCCAGGAATTGCCCGAGGGCTTCCAGCGGTCGGAGTTTCTGCTCAAGCACGGCTTTGTGGACGCGGTGGTCTCGCGGCGGGAGCTGAAGGCGCGTTTAGCCCAGGTGCTGCGCTTTTTCGGCTTCGGACCGCAGGTTCCGTCCGGCTCGGCCTGAGCGGCTGGCGGTGCTCTGCGGGTTACCCGGTGGCACTCGGCTTAGAAGTGTCGGGCCAACTCCCTGGCGCCCCGAGAGCGCGGATTCTGGCTCGTCTTGTCAGCTCGTAGAGTTGCACAACCGGCTCCAGGAGCTCGGCTGCTGACCGCCGCGAAGGTGGAAAAAGCTCGCGCGAAATTTGCGGCATCGAACACCAGTTCACGTCACTCAGCACAACAGGGGTTGTTTCGGATTGGGATCAAAGAAGCGTTACCACATTCTGGTTACTAACGACGACGGCATTACAGCTCGGGGGCTTCAGGCGCTTCGAGACGCGCTGGCTGACCTTGGCGAAATCATGGTGGTGGCACCCGCCACGGAAATGAGCGCCGTCGGGCATGCCATCACCCTGTCGGACCCGCTGCGGGTGTGGAGTTTCGAGAAGAACGGCGGCTTTTTTGGCTACGCTGTGAAGGGAACGCCCGCGGACTGCGTCAAGGTGGCGTACTGGGCGCTTTTGAACGGCAAGCGCAAGTGGGACCTGGTTGTGTCCGGCATCAACCACGGCGCCAACACGGGCATCGACATCATTTACAGCGGCACGGTTTCCGCTGCTACGGAGGGGGCGATTCTTGGTGTGCCGTCGTTTGCCATTTCGCTGGCCACGTTTGAGAAGAAAGACTTCGGTGTTGCGGCGAAATTCGCGCGGCAGCTCGCCGAGGAGATTCTGGCGAAGGGGCTGCCGAAGGGCGTTTTCCTGAACGTGAATGTACCGCCGTTGCCGGAAGAGGAGATTCGGGGGGTTCGTGTCACGAAACAGAGCAGAGCAGTCTACGAGGAACGTTACGAAATCCGCAAGGATCCGAGAAATCGCACCTACTACTGGCTGGCTGGCGAGAAGGTCGGCATTCCACAGGACGAAACGGTGGACGACTACGCCGTCAAAGCTGGCTACATTTCCGTGACGCCAATTCATTTCGACCTCACAAACTACGCGTTTCTGTCGGAACTGGAAACGTGGCGCCTGTCCAGGTGACTTCATGACGCACGAAGAGACCATCCTCGTTCTCGATTTTGGCTCTCAGTACACGCAGCTGATCGCGCGGCGAATTCGCGAGCTGGGCGTGTACTCTGAGATTCGACCCTACGACACGCCTCTGGAGGAAATCCGTCGGCTGCAACCTAAGGGCATCGTGCTCTCCGGCGGTCCTGCGAGCGTGTACGAACCCGGGGCTCCGATTCCGGATGCCGGAGTTCTGGAGCTGGGTGTGCCGGTGCTCGGGATCTGCTACGGGCTGCAGTTGATCACCCACCTGTTGGGCGGAAAGGTGGAAAAGGCCACGCGTCGCGAGTACGGGCGTGCCGAGCTGCACGTGGACGCCGAGAGCCCGCTTTTCGAAGGCCTGCCACGCCAGCTAACCGTTTGGATGAGCCACGGCGACCGCGTGGAGGAGCTCCCTCCGGGTTTTCGGGTTGTGGCTCACACAGACAATTCGCCGGTGGCCAGCGTGGAGCACGCTGAAAAGCAAATCTACGGCGTGCAATTTCATCCAGAAGTGGTGCACACGCCTCGGGGGACGGAAATTCTCAGGAATTTCGCGTTTCGCATTTGCGGCTGTCGCGGTCTGTGGAACCCGCGTTCCTTCATCGAGACAGCGGTGGAAACGATTCGCTCCAAAGTTGGCGACGAACGGGTACTGTGCGCGCTGAGCGGAGG
>JAADFT010000532.1 GCA_013152765.1 Calditrichota bacterium
TCGTCTTCCTCCCGTGTTTTCTCAGTTCGATCTTCGACGATCAAATCGCTTCCCCCTCGTGAGCTTCGCCAAATCGCTGCAGGAAACGCCTCTCTCCACGTTGAACCGATTTGCCTGAACAACAAAAAGCGGCTAAATCTTTCTACCCCAGACCGAATTCGTGAGCTCGACGCAAGATTCCGCAGGTCGCCACCGATTTCACGACACAGACTGTGCGGCTCTTTCTACTGCTCTTCCAGCAACAGAGCGCGGTTGCCCTTCAGGTAGGCCACATCCGGAGCTCCCAGGACGAACATTGCCGTCCGGAACTCCCGGCGCAACCGTTCGATCAAAGCGATTACCGCCTCCGCCGATTCCATCGCCGGTGCCAGGAAAGGCGACGCCACGCCGCACAGGCTTGCACCGAGTACGATCGCTTTGACCATGTCGATCCCGGAGCGAATCCCCCCGGACGCGATCAGCGTAATCTCGTTTGTGTACGGTTGCAACAACCGCAGCGCCACGGGCGTGGGAATGCCCCAGTCCTGAAAGAGCAGCCCCAGGTCCTGGCTGTCCGTCTCCGACTGCCGGTGGTGCTCGATGCGGCTCCAGGACGTACCCCCAGAGCCAGCCACGTCGATGAAGCGGACCCCCACCTGAATCGCCAGGCGCACGTCCTCCTCGGAGAACCCGGCCCCGACCTCTTTCAAAATCACCGGGACGTCGAGCCTTTCCACCACGTCGCCGATTTTGTCGACCAGGCCCGCGAAATTCGTGTCGCCTTCCGGCTGGATGGCTTCCTGCAGCGGGTTAAGGTGCAGGTACAATCCGTCCGCCTTCACCACGTCCACAGCGCGGCGACAGTCGTCCACGGTGAATCCGTAGTTGAGCTGCACAGCACCGAGGTTGGAGAAAAGCAGGGCCGTCGGAGCCACAGAGCGCAGGGCAAAGCTGTCTTCCGCCTCGGGGCTGGCAAACATGACGCGCTGTGACCCCACAGCCATGGCCACACCAGTTGCCTCGGCTGCTGTGGCAAGATTTCGGTTGATTTTGCGGAGAAGCTCGTGATGCCCCCCGGTCATCGACGAAATCAACAACGGGAAGGACAGGCGCTTACCAAGGAACTCCACCGAAGTGTCGATCTCGTCGAGGGACAATTCAGGCAGGGCCCGGTGTTTCAGGCGAATTTCATCGAAGTAGCGGCGCCGACGATCCACGTGCACGTCTTCCTGCACAATCCGGACGTGCTCCAGCTTCCGATCGTTTGTTTGGCTACTCATCGCCGCTCCATCTTTTCGTGCACCCGCATCAGCTCCCCACGGTTGGCCTGCGCCGCCAGCAACGACAGTTCTCCACACAGAACCGTTGCCGCAGCCAGCACGGCCAAACGGCGTGCATTTTCGCCCGCTTCGCGTGCCTCCAGACAGCCAAGCCGCTCAAGATTTTCCCGCACCCACGGCTCGTCCTTGCCGCTGCCGACCGTGCCCAGGATCAAATTGGGCAAAGTGACCGAGAAGTACAGATCCTCACCTCGCACTTCGGCGTGGACTACACCTTGGGAGCCTTCCACCAGATTTGCTGCATCCTGACCGGTGGCCAGGTAGAAAGCCAGCAACATGTTGGCGAAATGCGCGTTGGCCGTCCGAATGCTGCCCGCCAGAATGCCGCCGAGCAGGTTCTTCTTCACATTCAAATCGACCAGCTGCTGAGGGGTTGTGCGCAGTTTGGAGCGACACACTTCGCCCGGAACCACCAGGTCGGCTACCACGTAGCGACCGCGCCCCAAGATGCCGTTCACAGCTGACGCCTTTTTGTCCACGCAGTAGTTCCCCGAAACGGAAACGTAGCGCACTCCGGGAAAGGCGTCCAGAAGCCAGTCGAGCACCCGGTCGGCGGCTTTCGTGACCATGTTGTGTCCTGCAGCGTCGCCTGTGGCCAGCTCCAGGCGCAGGTAGAGGAGGTTCCCTACGATCTGCGTGTGGACGTCTAGCAGGCGTGCGTGCCGGGACGTCGCCTGCACCTGAGCCGCCAGATCTCCGCGCCGCTCCTGAAGAAAACGCTCCAGCTCCAGGGTGGTCTCGGCGCGGTCCGTTTCCACCAGCACCGAGCGGGTCATGCGCTCGTCCACCACAACCGCACGCGCCCGAGAGCGCCGAAACGCGTGCGCCACGATTCACGGAAGGCCACAGGGGGGCTTCAAATGTGGCCAGAGGAACGTCAAATTCCCCTTCCACAACCGGGCCCGCCAGCTTCACGGGGCCGACCCAGCGCAACGGAATCGGAACAAAAGCCGGAGAAGGTTTGCGAATCACAGAATCGTCCTGGTTTTCAAACTCATCAAACGGCCTTTTCAGTGGGCACGGCGAGCGAAATGCGGTCGCAAACAAAATCAGCAGACCTGATCTACGCACGCCACACGGTGGCGGCGGTATTCGCCTGACAAGCGACCGAACGGCTCACACACCGTCCTTCGCCTCGCGACGCCGGGCAAAATACGCGTACGCAGGAAGTCCGGTGCCGATCAACACGGCTGCCGAGAGCGCACCCCCGGCAGGGTAAGCCACAAACGTCCCGTACGCCAGGTAGAGCTGGATGCCGATGGCCAGCAAGGTCATGAGCCACCACAGCGGAGCACGGTACGTCGGCCGGTAATCAGCCCGACGGCGCAACCAGAACACCGCTGCGTACACCAGCGCGTTCTGCAGAAGATACGAAAGTGTGAAGTAACCAAGCAAGTTCTCAATGTTGCCGAGGAAAAGCAGCAGGATGGCCACCCCGGACTGGGCCAAAATCGACACGTACGGCGTTTCGAATTTCGGATGGACGCGCGCGAACGCTTTGGGCCAGAGTCCGTCGCGGGCGATTGCGTACTCAATCCGGGGCTGCACCATGATGCAGGCGCTTGTCGCCCCCACCATCGAGATGAAGGCCGCAATGGCCAGGAACGCACTGGCAAACGCGGCAAAAACCGGAAGGTACAGAAACGGATTGGCAAAACTGCCCTCTGCGGCCACAAGGTCTTCGTAAGGCACAATCGCCGCCGTCGCGACAGCGATCAACGTGTAGGCGAGCGTGACACCCAGAGCGCTGCCGATGAGCGCCCGCGGCAGGTTGCGCTGCGGCTGCTCGATCTCGCCAGCCATGTACAGAATGTTGGGGAAACCCGCGTACGACCAGGTGGTCGCAGCCACACCAGCAACGAGCAGGTGCAACAA
>JAADFT010000533.1:0-15084 GCA_013152765.1 Calditrichota bacterium
GCCGTTTTTTTCTGACCCTGGCATTCCAGAGCCGCCTGCGAAGTTCACAATTGAAATTACACCTTCGTGAGTCGTCCCCTCCGGTCATTCTGCGCCCCGCGAGCACCCAGTACCTGTTCCTCGAACCTCGGCACGGGTAACTGGTTGATTCTTCGTCATCAGGCCCATTACCACCCCGTTACGAGTTTCGTCCCCTTTGGCTTTTCTCTCCCGGGCACGGTCCTTGCGAAAAGCACGGCTGGACGCCGAGTAAGTGGAAATCCAGGAGAAAGCCCAAGGAGGACAGGATGAGACAGATCAGGATGTTGTGGACCGTTCTGGCGGGCAGCGTGCTGCTCGCGATCCTACCGCTTCACGCTCTGACCTACGCCTCTGGCGTGACCCCCGCGGCAAACCACGAGCTACAGCAATTCTTGCTGCAACAAAAAGATCACAGCACGGATGGCCTTGCTTTCGCCGCCCAGGTGCTGGACAATCCGGAACCGAGCGCCATCGAGGGACGCGTGGTGGACGCAAGTGGCAATCCGGTCACAGCCAATGTCTTCTGCGTTTCGCTTCGTTCGGGTGTGCAGGGCATTGGCAACGCCGTCACCGACGAATCGGGGCACTACTTCATCGGCGATCTGACCGCCGGGTCCTACTACGTGATCGTTTCAGCGAACGGCTACATGCCGAAGTTCTACGACAACGTCTCCAACGTCATGCAGGCAAGTAAGCTGAAACTCGCCGAGGGCGACACGGTCAGCGGTGTCGATTTCGTGATGGACGTCCCCGCAACTGGCAGTGGCTCGATTTCCGGTACGATCACCCGTCAGGACGATGGCTCGCCGATTGCAGGTGCCTGGGTCTACGCGTTTTCGCAGGACAACCCGCTGTCGCTGCTCAAATTCTTCACCACCAGCGGCAGCGACGGCAGCTACCGGTTCGTAAGCCTGCCGGATGGGAACTACACGATTTACGTCCAGGCCGAGGGCTACCTGTCCGAGTTCTACGACAACGCGAGCATGCCGATTCAGGCGACCAAGGTGCAGATTCAGGGCGGAAATCAGGTGACAGACATCGACATCGCCCTTGAGGAAGGCGGTAGCATTTCCGGCTTCGTCCGCGGTCCATCCGGCGAAGGCCTCGCTGGTGTCAAGGTCGCTGCCCTACCCGCCGATTTTCAGCCCTCTCTCGAGCATCTGGCCGCGTCGCCGCGCTTCCAGTTCGCCGTGTCGGACAGCCAGGGCGCCTACACCATTTCTGGTCTGCCCGTCGGCGACTACAAAGTTGGTGCTGCCCTGGAATCGGAAGCAGCTCCCCTCGTCCAGTGGTGGGACCACGCCCAGGCCTTCGACGCTGCCACCCCGGTGCACGTAGATGCGAATCAAGACGTGCAGGACATCAATTTCGACTTCGAGTACCTGGAACCGACCGGGATGATTTCTGGCCATGTTCAGGACCTGGACGGTAATCCTCTGGCGGGAGTCTGGGTGGTTGCGTGGAGTACCAGCGACACGTTATTGCAGAAGCTGGGCTTCCTCTTCCAGCGGGTGCAAACCGACAGCAGCGGCAACTACGAGATTCCGAATCTCTGGCCCGGCGAGTACATCGTTTCGGCCACGCGCTGGGACTGGAACAACTTCCAGACGATCTGGTACGACGGCGCCACCAGCAAGGAGGAGGCTACCCCCGTTCAGGTACCCGCCGACGCCCCGGTCACAGGCATTGACTTCTCGTTCGACAGAAGTCAGGACTTCGGCAGCATCAGTGGCAAGGTAACCTACGACGACGGGAATCCGGCAGCGTACGCGCTGGTTGAGGCTGTCCATGCCTCCGCATCCAGCGGCAACGGCAACTCCGGTTCGCACCGCCGTCCGCTGCCCGCCATGCTCGCCTACACCGACGCCGAGGGCAACTACCAGCTCGACTACCTCAGCCCGGGTGACTACTACGTCATCGTTCGCAAAGATGGCTACACCGAGTACTACGACGACGCCAGCAGTGAAGAAGACGCCACGCCCGTTACGGTCAACGGAGCGCAAACGACCTCTGGCATCAACTTCGTGATCCCCTCGCAGCCAGCAGAGGGAAGCCAGATTGCAGGGACTGTCGTGGACGACTCGACCGGCCAGCCCATCGAGGGAGCTGTTGTTAGCGTCTTCCTCGCCAGCAGCGGGCAAATGGGACCCGATCAGCAAATGTACAGCACGGCAACGGACGCCGACGGCCACTACACCATCGCGGGCATTCCAGCCGGAAGCTACGCGATTGGCTGCTGGGCGCGCGGCTACGTGGCCGAGTTCTACGATGACAAAACCACTCCTCAGGAAGCGGACGTGCTGGACCTGGACGGCAGCAACTCCGTCTCCGGGATCGACTTCGGCCTTTCCCCAGCCAGAATGCACGAAGGGCGCTTTGAGCCAAACAGCGCCGTCGGCAAAGCAACCGTGTCGGGCTCTGTCAGCGACGCCAGCGGTCAGGCCATCGAAGGGGCGTACGTTTACGCCCTTGACGCCGACGGTCAGGTTGTGGCCTCCGAAATAACCGGTGCCGACGGTCGCTACAGCCTGGTCGGTCTGGAACCCGGCGACTACTACTTGATGGCCTCGCGCTCGCCTTACAATCCCGAGTACTACAGCGACGCCACCTCGCTTGAGGACGCTACGCCCGTCAGCGTCGGCGACCAGGAGCAGTGGGACGCCACGGGCGTGGACTTCCAGCTCCAGGCGGAAACGGCAACTTCGGCAGCGGACCAGCACACCGAAACGTTACCACTGGATGCCGGATTGCTCCAGAACTACCCCAATCCTTTCAACCCGAGCACGGTGATCGAGTACGCGCTGCCGAAACGCACGCACGTGCTGCTGCAGGTTTTCAACAGCCGCGGCCAGCTCGTGGCCACCCTGGTCAACGCCGAGCAAACGGCCAACGTCCACCGTGTAACCTGGAACGGGACGAACGCCCGCGGTGAGAAAGTCGTCTCGGGCGTGTACTTCTGCAGGCTGCAGGCTGGCGACATTCGCCAGGTCCGCAGGATGATTCTTCTGAAGTAAGCCGTTGCGTTGCCGCCCTGCGTCCCAGCAGGTAGGTGCCACTCCTCCCAGCCGCCACCGGCCGGGCCTGTCGAACGGGTTCCGGCCGGTCCTCTCCCGAACGGCTTAACGGCCCCGTAATTGCGAAAAGGGCAGCGCCCTCGCGAACGCTGCCCTTTTCTGCTTCCCGCTCCTGGTCTGGTGCTATTTCAGCAGGAGCATTCTTCCAACTTTGGTGTACGAACCCGCCGTGAACCTGTACAGGTACAGACCCGACGGCACGTTCGAAGCGTTCCAGGTAACCGAGTGGTACCCTGCCTGCATCCTGGTGTCGAGAAGCGTCGCCACTTCCTGACCCAGCGTGTTGTAGATCTTCAGGGTTACCTTCGAAGCCTCGGGCAACTGGAAGTTGATCGTGGTCGTCGGGTTGAACGGGTTCGGGTAGTTCTGGCTGACCGCGTAGGTCGTCGGCAGTCCCTGGACCTCGCCGGCCTGTTTCGCCAGGTCACCGTCGCCGAAGTCCTTCGAATCGAACAGGACCTCGAACTCCACCACCTGACGCCAGCCCCAATTCGGCTGGTAGATGACCAGTTCGACGTAGCGAGCCCAGTACAGCTTGTCGAGTCTGTACTTCCGGTACTCGCCCTCGCCGTGGTTGCGCACGCGCAGGACCGAGGTCCAGTTGACCATGTCGTCAGAAATCAGGACCTCAAAGTCGCGCACCTGGCGATCTTCGTACTGGTCGTCGTCGAAGCCGTTGTCGGTCTGGAGAGCAATCTTGTTGAACGGCATCCTCTTGCCGCCGACGAACTCGAACACGGCCCAGCAGGAGTCGCTGCTGTCAGCCTGCACCGTCGCCGTGCCGTCCCAACCTTCGCGGTCGCCGTCCACAGCGTTGCTCCACGGTTCTTTCTTGAAGGACGGAGAGCCCTTCACGAAGCGGAGCACGCCCTTCTCGCCAGTGCGACCGAAGAAGTTGACGATCGTCGGCGTGTCGTTGTCGCCTTCGATGTCGTTCACGATCACGGCGCCGTGCGCTGCAGCCAGCACCTGGTAGTCACCCGGTTTGTCCATGGCAAATTTGGCTTTGTAGATGCCGGAATCCGCCTCGGACAGGTCGACCGGGCCAAACACGTCACTGGTGCAGTTGAGCAGGTAGAAGTGGATGTCCTTGTCGTCGTAAGTGGTGATCGGGTTGCCGTCGTCGTCAACCAGCTTCACCGTCACCAGGCAGGAGTCGAGGCCGTTGGCGATGTGCGGCGTGGTGGCCGTCAGGGTCGACATGTCCATGTTCGGCACCACGATGTCTTCGTAGACCTCGAACTCGGCGATCTGCCGCCAGCCGGTGTCGGGCTCGTCCACAACCAGCTTGATGAACTTGGCCTCAACCGGCGGGTCGATCACGAACTCGTGCCAGCCGCCGTCCGGCAGTTCACCTTCGAGAATCGTGGTGTAGGTCATGCTGTCCACGGAAGCATCCACGTGGAACTTGCGGACCCAGCGATTCTCGTAGCCAACGCCGGCGTCAGTCAGCATGCGGATCTTGTTGACCATCTTGGTCTTGCCGTCCGCGAACGCGAACACGGCCCACGGCGGGTTGTCCAGACTGTCGTCCGTCACCGTAGCCACACCCGTCCACCAGTAGGTGTCGCCGTCAACGGCGTTGCTCCAGGGCTCGTCTTCCCAGGCCGGCGAGCTGTCAACAACCTTGAGCGTGGTGTAGCCAGATGGCCCGTACACAACCACGAAGTTCTCTTTCAGCTCCGTGGCCAGACCGGCCATGTTGCCAGCTTTCTGCTCCACGTCGTGGTGGCCGATGATCCAGTAGCAGTAGTGCGGGTTCGGGCCAGTGGCCTTCACACCACGACCGCCGTGGGAACCGACCATCAGATCCCAGATCCAGGTGTCTTCGCACGCGTTCCGGGAGTCTTCGTTCGAGAAGTTCACCATCAACGGTGCGATGCCCACGTTCCGATCCGAATCGAAGTTCGTCTCGTCCGGCGCTTTCATCAGGTTGATTTCGTAGTCGCCGTAGGAGTCGATCGGATCGAGGCTCGGGAATCCGGGCAGCTGCACCTTTTCGGCGTCGACGACGACGTAGTACGTGCCCGTGTACGGCAGCGTGGCCACAGCCTGAGCATCGTCCCACATGTTGGAAGGATCGATGTTCTTGTTGGACGCGATGACGGTGGTACCGTCGTCCGCCAGGATGGCCACCTGCGGGTTCAGATCCTCGCGGAAATCGGACTGCAACACACCGCAGAGAGACTCGTACTGAACCGGAGTCGTCACTTTGGCCGCAACCGTCTGGCCTTCGACGCCCTGGAAGACGTAGTAGTTCGGAATGGTGTGCACGTCGGCGTCAGTTGGGTAAACAACGCCCGTACGCGGGATGAACGAGCTGTACGACTCGCAGAAGTCCAGCGGTTTTGCCGTCGCCGGGCTGTCCGGAATGTCGCCGTCGTACCGCTTCACGTTCAGGGTGATCTCGTAGCTGCCGCTGCGCTCCCACCAGGTGTACCAGGAGAGCGGGTCAGCACCAACTTCGATGTAGTAGGTTCCCGTGTAGGGCAACGGTCCCCAAAGGATGTGCGGATCCAGGCCTTTGCCATCGTCCATCGAGCTGTGCAGCCACGGCAGACCCGGCTCGAACGGACCGCGGTTGGGATCAGGCGTGCCGTCCGCAAACAGAGCAACACCGGCATCCAGCCGACCGCACGGATCGTCCGTAGTCACCACGATGTCGACAAAGTCGCCCTCGTGACCCTCGAACTTGTACATGTCACCGTCGACCACGGAAGTGATGGTGTGGCCGCTGATGGTCTCACCGTAAGAGATCTCATTCGCGTTGTAGATCGTGTTGTCAGGCTCGTACTGGTCGGGTTCGGTGAGATCAAACTGCAGTCTGTAAGATCCGACGCGCGTGTTGTAGCCGGTGGCCTTGTCCGACGCACGCACGCGCACGTAGTAAGTGCCAGGATCCAGCCAGGGGAGAATCATTTCGGCATCGTAGAGACCGAGCTCCGGATCCACGGGATTGTTGGTGTCGTCCCAGGTCCAGAGAACGGTGGTGCCGTCGGCTGCGATCAGGTCAACGGCCGGGTCGAGGTCGCCCTTGTAGAGTTCCGCCCAGTTGTCCCACCAGGTCTTGGAACTCGGGGTGCTGACGACCACACCGTGCAGAGCCGTACCGGGCTTGTTCACCGTGAACACGTACCAGTCGGCGTCGTCCTGCGGCATGATCGTGCGGCCGTCGATGGTGTCGCCACTGTGCAGCACCGTGGCCGAAGCCGCATCGTTGTCCGGCTCCGCGTTGTCCGGCTTGATGAACTTCAAGCCGATGTCGTATTGGCCAACCGTTCCTTCTGCCCAGTACGGGGAGGACTGCACGGAAATGTAGTAACGTCCGGAGACCGGCAACTGGATGTTGATGAAAGCATCCCAGCCGGGACCGGAGTCATCGTCCGTGGCCAGCACTGTACGATCCGGCAAGTACAGAGTAAGGTAGGGATCAAGATCGGGATCCCCAGGGGGCAGCAGGTTGTTGGGGTCATCTTTGGAGGCCCACCAGGGGTTCGGGGTCTTGGTCACGATTTCGATCACATCACCGGCATTCGCCCAGAAGTAGAAGAAATCAATGTCGCCAGCCGGGTAAATGTTGTGATTGTTGGTGTAGAAACCGTCGACCAGCTTTTCGCCCTGGTTGTGGCTGTTGTCGGGCTCGTACTCGTCCGGCCCGAGATGGCCGTGCGTACGCTGCACCGCTCCCTTCTTCGCGGCGCGCTTCAGGTACGCACTGATAATGGCGCCCTTCTGTTCCTCCAGCTGCTTCTCACGCTCGTAGCGGGCCAGCTTGTCCGCGATCGCCTGGGACCGTTTGTTCACCTCTTCGGCACGATCCGCAGGCACAACCTGCAATTTCTGCAGGTTTTCCTGCAGAAAGCGGATCCTCTCGGCCTGCTGCGCGGGCGTGTTTGCCGGCATCTGCAGCGCTTTCTGGAGCACGTTGAAATGCGGGCTCGGTCCCCGCTTCAGCAACGCCGCTTCCGCCTTTTGCACGCCGGCAACGGTCGTCACTTGCTGTCCCTTGTCGCCCAGAATCTGGTCGGGTTTCTTGGCGGTCGACGACGAATACCACGCCACCAATCCGATCAGACCAAGACTCAAGGTGGCAATTACAGCTTTTCTGTTCATCTAACGACCCTCCTTGCTTGGTAGGGTTGCCGTACTGTGAGCTACCTCAGTGTTTCTTTCGTCCACGACCTTGTCCCAGACTTCCGACAGAGTCGTGTGGCTTCCTGCCTTTCTTCTCCTTTGCATCACCTCCTTACCTGGCATCTCGTTCGCCCAGCTCTTCACATTCGCTCTCAATTCATTTGCAAGGTGATCTCCACTACGCGTACTTCCCTCCCGTTCGTCCCATCACCTCCTTTCGTCATGGTCCTCTTATGTGGAGACTCGCTCTTTTCCGACTGAATGTCCCTGCCATCATCTTCCTGCGTCCCCATGCCCTGCGCTTCCACAGCGGGAAGCAACACAACGGCAAATGCGCAGAAGCGTTCAGCCTCTACGCCGACTGCTGTGATGACATACCGACAAAGGACAGATTTGCGGAGAAAAAAATCTTGCTCAGGGAAAAAGAAACGTCTTCTTCTTGCAGTTTGAAGAGTGGATCCCCTACATGTGGAGTGTCGACTCTCCCCGTTCCTCGTTCTAATCTACGGGAAAGGGAGCCGTTTGCGGAGAGAAAATTGTGGTGCAGTACACGAACAGCATCCCCCTCCTCGCTATTCCCCACGATTCAAACAGCCCGAAAAAGACCACCTGAAATTTCTTCGTTTTGCTCAGGCAACAAAAAAACGGGCACTGACCTCGAAAGGCCAGCGCCCGCTGTGAAATGCGGCAACGTGCGCCAACCGCGGGCCCAACAAGTTCGTTCATCCGGGCCCGCAGTCTCGAACGCGGTGCTACTTGAGTAGCAACATCCTGCGCTTGATCGGCTGGCGGTCAGCAAACTTGATCGAGTAGAAGTAGAGTCCCGACCCGACCGCGTTGCCCCGCTCGTCCGTGGCGTTCCAGGTCACGGAATTGAGACCTGGCTTCGCTGGACCGTCGAACAAAGTCGCAACGCGTTTGCCCAGCACATTGTAAATGTCGACCCGCACGTGCATTGCCTGCGGCACGACGTAGTAGATGGTCGTTGTCGGGTTGAACGGGTTCGGCGAGTTGTAGATCAACTTCTGGCCGAGATCCTTCTCCACCTGCTCGATGTCCACATTTGCCACGCTGTTCGTGCCGGCCGCCGAGCCTTCCGTGGTACCACAGGTTTCCACGTTGGCATTCGGGTCGTACGTCCAGCCGCTCTTGGTCACATCCGTTACGCAGAAGGTGTACTCGGCATCGCCGATTCTCCAGCTCGTGTACGTGGTTCCCCAGCCGTCGGATCCGGTGGTGAACTCGTCCGTTTCCGTGGCGCCACCCGACCAGTCGCCAGTAACCGTGGCCCCATCCACTGGATTCCCATTCTGGTCCACGATCTGCACTTCGGCCTTGCCGCGCGTGACGAAGAACCACGACTGCTTGGTAACGTTCACTGCCGCAACGTGCATCACGTTGCTGGGCGCAGGCTCCGTTACCGTGATGTAGTCCACCTTCGTCTCGGTGTCCGACCCGCAGTCGTTGGACGCAGTTAGCTTAACGGTGTACGTGCCAGCGGCATCGTACGTGTGCACGGGATTCTGTTCTGTGCTTGTGGAACCGTCACCGAAATCCCAGGACCAGCTCGTCGGGTTGTTGGTCGACTGATCCGTGAAGGTAACCGTCAGCGGTGCATCACCTGATGTGGGCGAGCCCACAAAGTCGGCCACTGGCGGGTCACACGTGGACTCGTTCACGGTGATGTAGTCGACCTTGGTCTCCGTGTCCGAACCACAGCTGTTCGAAGCCGTTAGCTTCACCGTGTACGTGCCAGCAGCGTTGTAGGTATGCGTCGGGTTTTGCTCCGTGCTGGTCGAGCCATCGCCGAAGTCCCACGACCAGGACGTCGGATTTCCGGTCGACTGGTCCGTAAAAGACACAGTGAGCGGCACATTTCCGGACGTCGGATCGCCGACGAAATCGGCAGTGGGAACGTCGGTGACCGTGATGTAGTCGGTCTTGGTCTCCGTGTCCGAGCCACCCGGTCCAGTTACCGTCAGAGAAACGGTGTAAGTGCCCGCCGAGCTGTACGTGTGGGACGGGTTCTGCTCCGTGCTGGTCGAGCCGTCGCCGAAGTCCCACGACCAGGAAGTGATGTCACCCGTCGACTCGTCGGTGAAATTCACCGTCAACGGAGCGCATCCCGAAGTCGGATCCGCCGAGAACGCTGCGTTCGGAGCCGCAGCGCCGCCTTCGTTTACAGCGTTGTAGGCGTTCACGCGTCCGGCACCCAGCATGCCGACGTAGCTCGCATTGCAGGAGAGGTTGTCGATGTCGTCGGCGGTGTCGAACAGGCGCTGTTTCACCTGGTCAGCACTCCAGTCCGGGTGCTTCGACCAGATGAGCGCAGCCACACTGGCCGCGATCGGCGTCGCCATGGAGGTTCCGTCGATCGAGGCGACGTAGTCATGCTCGGGATCCGTGTGGTCGTGGTAAAGGCTCCAGATGTTCACGCCGGGCGCCGAAATATCCACCCAGCTCCCGTAGTTGGAGAAGTCAGCCTTGCAGTCGTTCTCGTCTGTGGCCGCCACCGAAATGATGTCGTCGCGGGCGCACATGTAGTCGGCGTCGGTGTTCCCGTCGTTACCGGCAGCCTTGAAAATCAAACCGCCTTTGCTCAGAAAGTAGTCAATCGCGTCGCCGAGACCACCGGAATTGTCAGAACCCCAGCTACACGAGGCGATCCTGGCACCGTTGTCGGCAGCGTAGTAGAAAGCATCCGCAGCGTAGTCCATGCGGACCAGGCCAACCTCGTAGCTCGTGTTCAAGATCGAAGCGGAGTAGCCGATTCGCAAAGCCATCACTTTGACGCCGTTCGCGGAAACAGTGAGGCTTCCATCTCCCCAGCCACCGGAGACCGAGGCCGTGGCGTAGCCGTTGTTGTTGATGGCCGCGATGTTGCCGGCGCAGTGCGTTCCGTGGCCGTTGAAGTCGCGCGGGTCATTGTCGGGATCGTCGCCGTCCTCGCCCGGGTACACCGGGTAGAAGAAGGAACCGGCGTCATCCACGAAATCCCAGCCGACCCAGTCGTCCACGTAGCCGTTACCGTCGTCGTCTACACCTTCCACACCGTTCTTCTCGGCCCAGTTGATCCACATGTTGCCGTCGACATTGGTAGGATCATCGTAGGAGGCGTTCGCACCGCCCAGATCCTTGTGGAAGTAGCGCACACCAGTGTCCAAAATGGACACGATCACTTCGTCGTTTCCGGTTTCGATGTTCCACGCCTCCGGAGCATCCACGTCGTGGTCGTTGTCCTGGTTCAGATGCCACTGGTCGGCGTAGCGGTCGTCATTTGGCGTGGCCAGCACAGTGTGCACGCCAATCGGCTGGGCATCGATGACTCCACTGAGCCTCTTGTACGCCGCAACGGCAGCCTGAACATCCACTTTCCCGGCGAACTTCACGCGGAACCACCCACGAAGATCGATTCGCCTGCCGTTGTAGTAGGTTGGTGTGGCTTTGGGGAAACGCTGCTTGAGCATGACAACACCGAGCCTTTTCCCTACCTGATCAATGGCGGGCACCCCGGTGCGTCCAGCTTTGAGAGCGGCGAAATTGAAGCGTTCGTAGGTGGCCTGATCGAACTTGACGACGATCGTGTTGGGCACGTAGCCGAGGAATTCCTCCACCTGTGGCCTCTCGACACGGACCGTCCTGACCCCCGCGGCGAGAACAGCGCTTTGCAACAGGAAAACAGCGAGCACGGCAACAAACAGCTTTTTCATACCTGCCTCCCTTTGTGACATCTCCCGGTGCCTGAGGACAACACTAAACGGTCATTTCGCCAGTCGACACACCTCCCTTCGCTCCTGATCTGCAGCCCATTTTGCTACGTGCCCCACAACAACCTTTATTTTAGAAAAAACTTTTCTGCCGTGCAAATCAAATTTGCGTTCTGTCCAAATCCAGGGTTTCCCCCATTCAAGGGAAACTTCAAGCAACCGGAATCGGCCCTGGATCGAAGGTCAGGCCTGGCACTCGAAAGCCCTTCCGCAACCCGGGCAAATCAGTGCAGCAAAATCAGGCCGAGCAGACTGGTGGTTGACGGTTTAACAGCCCGGTTACGGCGGCGAGCTCCGCTACGCGGCGGTTTGCATCTACCGGCGCGCTGGTAACAACTCCGGCTTCCACTGCCAGCCCTGGGGCACAACCGGATCCCCTTCCACGACCAGAGCACCGGCAAAGCCGGGCTCCGGTACAACCTCGAGGACGGTCCAGCGACTCGGATCGTCGCCCTCCACGCGCAGCAGCTTGGGAGCTTCTCCCGGCACCAGCGTTACGTCGAAGGCTCGCAGCGGGAACGAAAGCCCCTTTCCGGTTGCTTTCACAAAGGCTTCTTTCCGTGTCCAGCAGTTGAAAAAACCACGCGACTGGAGCTCAAGAGGAAGCGAACGGAGGGCATCCACCTCGGCGGGAGAAAAGAAGCGCTCTGCGATCTCGAGACCTGCGAACTCCGGACGCAATTTTTCGACGTCGATCCCTACCTCTCTGCCCTGCGTCACAGCCACAAGCGCCACATCGTCCGAATGCGACACGTTGAATCTCAGGTCCAGCCCGGTGTCGGGTCCAGCCAGAAACGGCTTCCCGTGGTCCGAGTAGCCGAAGCGAATGGCCGAAGGCTCCAGCGCCAGATACGCGCCAAGGATTTGCCTGAGCGCGCCCCGGGCTACGCTGAAACGGCGCCTGTCGCGATCGAAATGAAATCGAAAGGCGCGTTTCCTCTCGTCATCCGAAAGGAACCGGAAGAAAATCCCGACTACGGATTCAGGAACGTCCAGCAGTACTCGCCAGACGTGGACGGCGTCTGGCGGAAGATCCAGTGTAGAGGGTGGCTCAGCCCACGTGTCAAGGCAGATCGCGTTAACTGGCATTGGCGCTAAACAGCCTGCAGCACCGTTTGACGCAGAACCTCGCTTACCAGACGGAGCAGTTGCTCTTCTGAGGTTTGCAGGAAGAAGTGGTTCCCGGGCAGCATGTGCAGCCGGAACTCACCCGTGGTGTGTTCTCGCCAGGGTTCCAGCATGCTGCGATCCACATCCCTGTCGTCGGTTCCGCCGAAAGCGGTGATTGGGCAGGATAGCGGTTCCTCCGTGTGGTAGTAGTAGGTCTCGCAGACGGAAAAGTCGGCACGGAGCACCGGGGAAAGCAATTCCATGAGTTCAGAGTTTTCCAGGACCGCCTCGGGAGTTCCCTCCAGGTTTTTCAGCTCCTGCAAGAACTCGGGCTCCGGAAGAGAATGGATTGGGCGATGTTTGCTGGGCAGGTGTGGGGCCCGGTGTCCCGAAACAAACAGGTGAAGCGGCAGGGTTCTGCCCTCGCGCCGCAGCAGACGTGCAAGTTCAAAGGCAATCAGCGCGCCCATGCTGTGCCCGAAGAAGGCGAAAGGTCTGTCCAGGTAAGGCTCAAGCGCCTCACCAAGGTGTTCAACCAAAGGCAAGAGACCGAGAAACGGCTTCTCCCTCAGCCGCGTGCCACGGCCGGGTAGCTCTACGGCCCTCACCTCCACGGTTGGCGGCAATTTCTGATGCCAGGTCCGGTAAATCGCCGCACTGGCACCCGCGTAGGGGAAACAAAACAACCGTAGCTCAGCGTCTGGATTGGGTCTCAGGTAGGGAAACAACTTGCACAACTTGCCGTTCATTTTCCAGTCTGCTCCGTAAGTGCCGTTAGGCTGAACAAGAACCCCAGTCAGGTAAACGCTCATCTCTTTCCCCCGTCCTCAGTTTTGGTGTTGTTCCGCTGGTAGCACCCCGCTGACGCGGCTCCGGCAAAAGCGCAGTGATGGCTTTCACGGCTCTTTTTCACCCGCATCCCGCTTCGGCTCATGCGGCCTCCTTCCACCACCCAGTGGTCCCCTCCATCCCGCTACGTACCGCACTCTCCACGGCGCGGCCTGCTCCGGCACAGCCCCGAGCGAGGGAAGGAGCAGGTCAGTACCCGTAGAGCAGGTTGAAAACTGGCAGATCGACGAGCTCAGCCATTTTCAAAAGTCGAGGAGCGATTTCCTCCAGCGGGGATTCGCCGGCCTCCACGCGTTCGTACTCTTCCGTGCTCAAGCCGACTCCCGACGCCAAATCGCTCGCCGTCACTCCGCGAGCCTCCCGCAGCGCCCGGATCCGTGCTCCACACTGTCCCGGCCGAGCTTCACTTGAGCGACCGGTTTCGCTAATTAGACGCGACGTCGGAACCGAAAGCTGAATCGCGAGGTCGGCCAGGATTTTGCCCCACTTTTCGAGTTCGGGATCACCCTCTTCCCAGCGAGAAAGCGTTTGTGCGTCCACACCAATGTGACCGGCGACCTCCTCAAGGCTCAGTCGCCTGCGGGTCCGAGCACGTCGTAGCAGCTCCCCGATCGATTTCATCCGAGGATCCCTCCGCTCATCCGACCCGATTCAGCTTTCTTGTCCTTTTCCGTTGACCAGTTCGTCCTCTCCGCTGACCGTACGCAACGAACGAAGGCCACGGGCAACCCCGCACGGCGCGTCAGCAATTCTCAAAGCCAAAGAACGGTAGCAAAACTCCAAAGCAACAACAACCTTCGTTCCCCCAGCAGGGCTAGGCTGCAGAATCAGCCGTCGGGGACCAGCCGGTTGAGGCTGAGACCGACCTCCTGACTCCAAAACATTTTCTTCAAAACCCAGGACCCGGCCGTCTTTCCTTTGCTGCCTGCTCAACTGCTCTTGGCAGCTTCTTCCATCTTTTTCCGCAAACTCAACGGCCGCATGTCCGTCCACACTTCCTTGATGTAGGCCAGGCATTCTTCCTTCGTACCCGTCTTGCCGACGTCGCGCCAGCCGAGCGGATTCTCCCGGTCCACGGGCCAAATCGAGTACTGTTCTTCGTGGTTCACGACAACCTTGTAGATGGTTTTGTCGTCAGCGTCGTCGTAGGCCATTCTACTCCTCCTAAACTTGTTTGCAGCTCTTCGTCCGACCGATGGTACGCAGTCCGACTGAGGGTCCCGTCACTGCCTTAAGACTCTGCCGATTTTGTCTCGCTCGTGGCAGCGGACGTGACCCAATCTGGCACCTGGAACTTCAATTCGTCGCGACAAAACGCTTCCCACTCGGGGGTCACGTTGTCGAAGATCACATTTTCGTTTTCGAAGATTCCGTCCGTCACAACCAGGCTCTCGTGAAGGTACACGTAAACATCGTCCGTCAGCTCCCTGGGAACCTCAACTTCCTGCCCGTCGCGCTCGACTTTCTCCTTCCTCGCATTTTCAGCCTTTTCCGTCCAGCCGGGAAACTTCCGCAAGTCTCCCAGCCGGTAGGCTTTGCAGTAGGTGCTCATTGATGCTCTACCTCCATGCGTTTTTCCTGTTTTGCCGCCGGGAAAACCCCCGGTCGGCTACCTCTGCACGTCCTGTCTCAGCAAAGTACCACCGCAAATGCGACTCCACACGGCAACATACGGGCAAAGAGCTCGTGGGGCAGAATTCCCCACGCTCTGTTTCGGACAAATCACAGGCAATTCGCGTCCGCTGTGACGCCCGCCTCAAGCACTGTCGCAGCTTCCAAAGCGCAACAGAACAGCGCAGCCCCTCCTGGCGCGAGCCGTAAGCTGCCGGCCCAGTTCCGACGAGTAGCGGTTCCTCCCCGGCGGGAGCAGCCGGACAGTTAACGCAACAAAATCAGTTTGGCTACCTCCGTGCGCGCGGGCATCTGCAGCCGGGCAAAGTACACGCCGGACGGCAACTCTTCTGCCTGCCAAACAGCTCTGTACTTGCCCGGTGAACGAGTGGCGTCCACGAGCTGGCCTACCTGGCGGCCGTGCACATCAAAGATCACGAGCTGCACATGGCCGCCAGTTCTGACTTCGTACCGGAGTACGGTTTCCCCGTTGAAAGGATTCGGACAGGCCACGAGTA
>JAADFT010000533.1:15091-17893 GCA_013152765.1 Calditrichota bacterium
GACCGGGGAACGGAAACGAACACAGACACAGGCTGACTGAATGTCGAACTGCCGTCGACGTCAATTTGCTTTAGCCGGTAGCGGTAAAGTCCAGCAGCCGGTACCGAGTGGTCCACAAAACTGTACCGGTGCACCTCCTCTGTTGTGCCGCTGCCGCGGACGAAACCCACTGTTACCCATTCCGCGTCGCCAACCCTTTGCCGTTGAACTTCGAACCCGTAGTTTTCAGACTCGGTCTTGGTTTCCCAGCTCAGCCTAACCCCATCGATGTCCGGATGGGCCTTAAGCCCTACCAGCTCTACCGGCACAAGGGTTCCGCTCTGGTGGTACTTGATTGTGACGATTTTCGTCCGCATCTTGTTTTCGGAAATCGAGCCAGTCACGTACACAGCTCCATTTCTGCCCAGAACAATCTTGGCTGCGGATGCCTCACCCTGTGCTTTGTAGATCGTTTCCCACGCCAGTTGTCCACCCGGCGCGTATTTGACGGTTGCGATCACCGTGTGGCCATCCTGGTCCGTTGCGGAGCCGGTGACGTAGGCCGACCCGACGGAGTCCACAGCGAGGCTGGCGGCCCTGTCCCAATCTCCCGCCAGATCGTAGCTCTGCACCCACTGCTGCATTCCACCCGAATCGTACTTGATTGTGACGTAGTTCCCGTTCACGTCGTACAGAGCAGACCCGGCCGTCCCGGCCACAAGTGCGTTTCCTGCGGAATCCACCGCCACATCGGCGGGTTGATCCTGGTGATCGCCCTCGCTGTGGTAGCGCTGCACCCAATTCAGGACACCGTCGGGAGTCACACAAAAGGTAACCACATCTCCTTCGTCATCGGAGCCACCCGTCACACCAGTCACCACCAAAGCACCCGACGAAGCCAGCGCCGCCGCCACTGCAACGTCGTCTGCGTGTTCCGGGCTGTCGTAAACGACGCGCCAGACTTCGTTCCCGTCCGGGTCGAATTTTGCGGCCACGATGTCGTTGCCGTTACCGCCAGACCACGTGGTACCAGCCACCAGAACGTTACCCGCAGAATCCACGGCGACGGCCTCTCCCTCGTCGACCTGGTTGCCGGCGCCATTCAGGTAAGCACTCCACAGCAGACAACCGTCGGCCGTAAACCTGAGAACCACCAGATCCGGGTAGAAGCCCGAGACCATGCTGGACCCCGTGACCACCACACCGTTGTTTGGGTACAGCGCAAGCGCTGTGGCGTCGTCGTCTTTGTGCGCGGGCCCGTCGAACTGTCTCGACCAGACCAGTTCCCCGGCGCCGTTGAACTTGAGGACCAAAATGTTTGTCAGCTCCTCCGCGTCCTCCGTGGTTGCGGCCACGTAAGCGTTCCCGAGCGAGTCCAGAACCAGGCCGACCGGATCGTCGTCCCCGTGACCGGGGCTGTCGTAGACCGTGCTCCAGAGCAAATTGCCGCCAGCGTCGTATTTGAGCAGCAACACGTCCGAGCGCCACTCGTCGTTCTTCAGCGCACCCAGCACAAACACGTTGCCAGAATCATCCACAGCCAGATCCACTGCGTACGTGCTCAGCAGCGGGTTGTCCAGTGCGTACTCCGTCGTCCAGACTGTCTCGACCGTTTCCTGCGCCAGGGCCAGTCCGGCAACGCCAAGCAAACAGACCGTCAGGACCAACGCTCGCAATCTCATCTTCTCCCTCCCAGTCGCTGCATTCCACAGCTCCCCCTTTTCGATGTCCACCCGTTGGACATGTCATTCGCGCTCGCGTAACCGACCACGCTGAATGTTGAGCTCAGGTCCTCCTGTCCTTGCGTTTGCCCAATCCCTGGATTTCTCGTACAGTCGCTCCGTTCAGAGGTCCCCGCAGTACAGACTCTCGGCTCGCAGGTAGCGTTCTCCCTCGCAAGCTAAGCCGCGTTCCACCCACAACGCGCTTGCCACTCTGTAGCAACGAGGCCACGTCGCGCCCCACAGTGTTTTGCACCCTCCAGACTCACCCCTCAGCCGTCTACAGAATGCGACCGTCCACCATCTCCACAGGTACCGTCTCCGGCTCGGGCTCGCGTTTTCTCGGTCGCTGCTCGGTCTTGTAAGCCAGGTACTCCCTGAAATGTGGATCAGCGGCAGCCACCAGGATGAGAAGCGCCATGAGAACACTCACGGAAATGTAGATCAGCGGGATGTTCTGGTGAACCAGGTCCGCCACCACACCGGCAAGCCCCATCCCGATTGGCGCCAGTCCCGAGGAAATGGTACCCAGTAGCCCAAACACTCGTCCACGAATTTCGCTCGGCGTGGTGAGCTGGAGGATCGTGGTCAGGTTCACGATCACAAAGCCGTCCAGCGCCCCTCCGACAACGGCAAAGCCAAGGGCTGGAGGTACCGAGCGCATCAGGCCGAGCACGGCGTAGCTACCGGCCTCCGCGAACATGACGGCAATCAGCACTCGAGCACGGACGCGCCCCTGCAGGCCAAGCACACCCGCCAGCACGTAGCCCATCATCGTGCCGAGACCGTAGGCCGCGAGCAAGAACCCGTAGGCTTCGGGTCCCGCGTTCAAGTAGCGCCGCACAAACACGGGCAGCAGAATGAGAACGGGAGCCGTCAGAAAAGCCAGAAAGGAAGACGCGAACATCATGGTCCGGATGCCGCGGGTTTCCCAAACGTAATTGAGCCCGACGCGCATCCCCTGCTTGAACTTCTGGAATTCCTCTCTCAGGCTTTTGCTCTTCTCCGGAATGTGCTGCGGAATCCGGATGAAAAGTTCGCTGAAGGCCGAGAAAAGAAACGAGAGTCCATCGATTAGAAACAGGATCGGAGCGCCCAGAAT
>JAADFT010000534.1 GCA_013152765.1 Calditrichota bacterium
CCCCGGAATTCATTCCGGGGCGGAGCAGCAAGACCCTCTGTCCCCTTTCCGAGCTGAAGCCCGCTCTCCCTCGCTGTCCGCGAAGGCCCACAGGCAAACGCAGCCGGGGAGATCACTCCCCGGTGATGCACGGCGAGCCTCGGACGCCCGGACGCGCAAAGCGCGTCCCTCCGAGTCCGGGCTCGCGGAAAATCGGGAACACCTGCCCGATTGGTCCTTGAGATTCAGGCCAGGAATGGCTACATTGCCGACCAGCTTGCGGGGCTGGGAAGCTTGCTGCGAGACGTGTGCACCCCGAATTTGCCGGATTTCCAGCGGACGGAGGAACAGGGCCATTCGCTTCAGCTCCGAACTGAAACCCATTGTTCCTTACATCAGGCGGCACTTGAGGCCGTACCTGGTGGGTTTTGTGGCTACAATCTTCGCCACAGCAGCCCAGTTGGCAAGTCCGTGGATTTTGAAGTACGCTGTTGAGAGCTTCCGTTTTCCGGCGAAGCAGCGCCACCTGCTCGTCTACGCCGGAAGCTTGGTCGCGCTCGCCGCGGTAGCCGGGGTCTTCCGCTACATCATGCGCCAGCAAATCGTTGGCGCCTCTCGTCGAATCGAGTACGAACTGCGCAACGACTACTTCGCCCATCTTCAGCGCCTCAGTCCATCTTTCTACCGCCGTGTGAAGACCGGCGACCTCATGGCCCGAGCCACAAACGATCTGAACGCAGTCCGCATGATGCTCGGCCCCGGCATCCTTCACTCCAGCAGCACCGTGCTTGTTGCCACAGCCGCGATCGCGCAGATGGTAAGCATCGACCCCGTACTCGCGGGTGTGTCGTTGCTTCCGTTGCCTCTGATGAGCGCCGTTGTGTTCGGCCTGATGAAGAAGATTCGCACCGTCTTCGAGGCCGTGCAGGCTCAGTACTCGCGCATCAGTGAAAAGGTACAGGAAAACCTGGCCGGCATCCGGATTGTCAAAAGCTACGTCAGCGAACAGCGCGAAATCGAGCTGTTCGAGCAGCACAACAGGGCTTTCATCGCCGAGAACCTGAGGCTGGCCAAAATTCGCGGCTCCCTCGTAGGCACAATCGAAGGGCTGGCCGGCATCGGCATGTTGTTGATTCTCTGGCTCGGCGGCCGACGTGTGATCAGTGGCGCCATCACCCTCGGCGATTTGGTTGCCTTCATGTCATTCCTGACCATGCTCGCCTGGCCCATGATCGCCCTGGGCTGGACCATGAACCTGATCCAGCAGGGGCGGGCCAGCCTCACGCGCATCGACCGGATCATGCGCGAGAAACCGGAAATCGCCGACGGTCCCCAGACGGACCGAAGCATTCGGCATATCCGCGGATCGATTGCGTTTCGCGACGTGGACTTCGGCTACGAACCGGACCATCTCGTGCTGCGCGACATCCGTTTGGACATCCCGGCAGGCAGAACTGTCGCCATTGTCGGCAAGACGGGCTCAGGAAAAACCTCGCTGCTGAATCTGGTCCCACGGCTCTACGACCCGACGTCAGGACAGGTACTGATTGACGGGCGCGACGCTCGGGAAATTCCCCTGCAGGTACTTCGCAGACACATTGGCATGGTCCCCCAGGACACCTTCCTGTTTTCCGACACGATCCGCGAAAACATTGCCTTTGGCGTGGAGAATCCGGACCCGGAGAAGATCGCCTGGGCGGTAAGAGTGGCGCACCTCGAAGAGGATCTGGCCAGCTTCCCTGACGGCCTCGACACGATGCTCGGCGAAAGGGGGATCAACCTTTCCGGTGGACAGAAGCAGAGGGTGGCGCTGGCCAGAGCGATTCTGCGAGAACCGAGCATTCTGCTACTCGACGACGCGCTTTCCGCTGTCGACACGCAGACCGAAGAGCGGATTCTCGCCAACCTGCGCGAGGTCATGCGCACGCGGACCACAATCATTGTGTCGCACAGGATCAGTGCGGTACGGGACGCCGACCTGATCGTCGTCTTGCGTGACGGCGAAATTGCGGAGCGGGGAACCCATCAAGAGCTGCTGGCACTCGGCGGTCTGTACTGGGAACTGTACGAGATGCAAAAGCTGGAGGAGGCACTGGAGGCGATTTGACGCACGCAACTGCAGCAGAGATCCAGCAACGCCCGGTTAGCGGCTGGAAAGCCTTCGGGAGTTTGGTGGCCAACGGCATGCACGCCAACGGACGTTTCTGGCCTGATGCCCCTCAGACGACCAATCTCTCGCGCACGTGTAGGCGGCAGCGTCGGAGATCCAGCGCATCATGATGCTCGGCGGAGGACATGGGCACGGCCCCGGCGACTTCCGCGAGGAAGAAACGCTGGGCAAAGTCTACGACGCCCGGCTGATGCGTCGCCTGCTACGCTACCTGGCCCCCTACCGCTGGGTAGCTGTGATCGGTGTGCTCATGCTGCTTTTGCTGTCCCTGTTGCAACTGGCAGGTCCTTACCTGGCTAAACTGGCCATCGACCGCTACATCGGACACAGCGATTTCGCAGGTCTCACCCGCATTAGCCTCGTGTTCGCGGGCATTCTGGCCGCCCAGTTCGTGCTTCGGGTCTCGCAAACCTACCTGGTGCAGTGGATGGGCCAGAATGTGATGCGTGACCTCCGGCTCGAGATTTTCACCCACCTGCAGCGACTGCCGCTGTCGTTTTTCGACCGCAACCCCGTCGGCCGCCTCATGACGCGCATCACGACCGACGTCGAAAACCTGAATGAGTTGCTTTCGTCCGGCGTGGTAGCCATCTTCGGCGACGTCTTCACGCTGGTCGGCATTGTGGTGGTCATGCTGTGGCTCAACTGGCGCCTGGCCCTGATCACCTTCACCGTTCTGCCCTTTCTGACCGTTGCTACTTTCCTTTTCCGCCGGTTCGTGCGCCAGGCCTACCGGGAGATCCGTCTCCGGATCGCCAGAATCAATGCCTACCTGCAGGAAAACATCACCGGGATGGTGATTGTGCAGCTCTTCAACCGGGAGAAGCGCAACTTCGAGCACTTCCGCCGCCTCAATTACGATTACCTCGAAGCCTACCTGCGTACGATTTTCTACCACGCCGTTTTCTTCCCCATCGTGGAACTGCTCAGCGCTGTGGCTCTCGGTCTGATTCTCTGGTACGGCGGTCTCCGGGTCTTTTCGGGCACGCTGACGATCGGCGCTCTGGTGGCTTTTCTCCAGTACGCTCAACGCTTCTTCCGTCCCATCTCCGACCTGTCCGAAAAGTACAACATCATGCAGTCGGCCATGGCGGCATCGGAGCGCATTTTCAAGCTGCTCGAAGAACCGGAGCAGCCATCCTTCACGCCGCCAGTGAAGCATCTGGAACACTGCCGTGGCGAGATCGAGTTCCGCAACGTTTGGTTCGCGTACCACGACGAGGACTGGGTTCTCCGAGACATCTCGTTTCACGTCAAGCCCGGTGAGCGGGTAGCGTTCGTGGGTGCCACAGGCTCCGGCAAAACCAGCATCATGAGCCTTCTGACACGCCTGTACGAGCCGCAAAAGGGGCAAATCCTGCTGGACGGCATTGACATCCGCCACATTCCGCTCGACGAGTTGCGCCGGGCTGTTGGCGTGGTGCCGCAGGACGTGTTCCTCTTTTCCGGGAGCGTGGCCGAAAACATTCGGCTTGGCAACCGCGACATCTCCGAAGACGTGGTTCGACAGGTAGCACAGGCCCTGAACGTCGACCGCTTCGTGGAGAGGCTCCCGCGAGGGTACGACGAGGAAGTGCGCGAGCGAGGCGGAATCCTGAGTACCGGTCAGCGCCAGCTCCTTGCTTTTGCCCGGGCTCTGGCGTACGATCCCAAAGTCATCATCCTGGACGAGGCTACTTCTTCGGTGGACACAGAAACCGAGCGCTTAGTGCAGGAAGCGCTCGAAAAGCTGATGGTCGGGCGAACCTGCCTGATCGTGGCTCACCGGCTTTCGACGGTGCAGACAGCGGACCGAATCATTGTGATCCACAAGGGGAAAATCCGCGAGCAAGGCACCCACCAGGAACTGCTGGCACTGCGAGGAATCTACTACCGGTTGTACCAGTTGCAGGTTGTCGGTCTGAGACCGAGTCGCGAGCGAGAAACTGCGCAAACAACAGGTGCCAAATGAAGCTTCTCTGCAAGCAAGCGACCTTTGCAGCGCTGGCCGCTCTCACAACCGTTTGCACGGCAGCTGCCCAAACGGCTGGTCCCGCAGAGCCCGTCGAGTACGTGAACCCGTTCATCGGTACACAGGGCGGTGGGAACGCCCTGCCTGGTCCGCAGTTGCCCCACGGGATGGTCAAACTTGGCCCCGACACGGTTCCACCCGCCGGTCGGGCCAACCCCGGTGGCTACGACTACAACGACTCGCTGATCGTGGGCTTCAGTCACCGGCACGTGGACGGTACCGGCGGAGGCGGCTACCAGAACGTGCTCGTGATGCCGACCACCGGATCTTTGCAAGTTGCAGAGCTTGAGTACGCCTCGCCGTTTCGCCACACTTCAGAAGTGGCTCGCCCCGGTTACTACGCCGTCACCCTGGACCGCTACGGTGTGCGCGTGGAGCTGACCGCCACGCAACACGCCGGACTGCACCGCTACACGTTTGCGCATGCCGACACCGCCCATCTCCTGATCGACGCGAGTCACGGGATGTACTTTCGGCGACGCCCGGGTGGCTACCTCTACAAACCCGAGGTGGCGAGTCACTACCCAGCCTACATCCGGTTTCTGAACGACCACAGCCTGGAGGGCGCTGTCGTTCACCACGACAATTGCGGCAGAAACAAATACAACCCCACAGTTCTCTACTTTTACGTCGAAGTTAGTCAGCCATCCATTTCGCACGGAACGTGGTGCGGAACAGCGGTTTCGCCCGGCAGCGACCAGGTTTTCGACAAAGACGTGGGCGCTTATTTTGACGTACCCGTTAAACCTCGTTCCGTCGTTTTGCTCAAAGTCGGCCTCTCTTACATTAGTTCACAGCAGGCCAGAGAGAACGTACAGCGTGAGATTCCGCACTGGGATTTCGACCGCGCGGCCAATATCGCCAGCAGTCGCTGGAACGCTTTGCTCAGCGTCCGTGTCTCGGGCGGAACACGGGACGACCTGGTGACCTTTTACACCGCCCTCTACCGCGCGCTTGGCCAGCCTACCAATTTCACCGAAGGCGACCGCTACTACTCAGGATTCGACGGGCTCGTTCACCCGCGCGGTGGCCACGATTTCTACTCGGACGACTGGTGCATCTGGGACACGTTCCGAACCACACACCCGCTCCAAGCCCTTGTGGAGCCCGAAATCCAGAACGACATCTTGCAGTCTTACGTTCGCATCTACGAACAGGGCGGCTGGCTTCCCTCCTGTCCCAAGGTGTTTAACTACGCTCCCTGCATGCCCGGGAACCACGTCATCGCCGTGATCGCGGACCTGTACGCAAAGGGATTTCGCGATTTTGACGTCCAAACCGCCTACGAGGCCGCCCGCAAGCTGGCAACGAGTCAGAAAGAACCCGCGTACGGCGAAGTATACACGCGCTTGGGTACTCCACCCGAATACCGCGAACTCGGCTTTGCTCCCTTCGGTGCGTACTGGGCCAAGCACGAGCGCGATGCTTCGGTCAGTGTGACGCTGGACTTTTCCTACAACGACTGGTGCCTGGCCCGCCTGGCGAAGGCGCTGGGCCACGAGAGCGACGCGCGCTTCTTCCGCGAGCAGGCTGGCAACTACCGCCACCTGTTCGACTCTGCGACCGGTTTCTTCCGCCCTAAGCGGCGCGACGGCACCTGGGTTGAACCATTCGATCCCCTCTCCCGCACCGCTTTCACGGAGAGCAACGCCTGGCAGGGGCTGTGGTTTGTTCCTCACGATGTCGCCGGTCTCGTCGAGCTCCTCGGCGGAAGGAATGCTTTTGTCGCCAAACTGGACACGTTTTTTGCACGCGGGTTGTACAATCCCGGCAACGAGCCGGACTTCCACGCACCGTTCCTGTACGATTTTGCCGGTGCGCCGTGGAAGACGCAGCAGGTCGTGAGTGAACTTCGGGAACGCTTTTTCGCCAACGCCCCAAACGGACTCCCCGGTAACGACGACGCCGGGGCCACCTCGGCCTGGTTTGTGTTCGCCGCGCTGGGGCTTTACCCTGTGTGCCCTGGCGAACCCGTCTACGAGCTCACCACTCCCCTTTTCCCGGAAATCGAACTCCATCTGCAAAACGGTCGCACATTCCGAATTGTCGCACGCAATCTCTCCACAACCAATCGGTTCATCCAGGGAGCACGGCTTAACGGCCGACCCTGGCCCAACCCATGGATTCGGCACTCGGACCTGGTTCAAGGCGGAGAGCTTCTTCTGGAAATGGGCGCACAACCCAGCGCGTCCTGGGGAGCATCCCCGCAAAATGCTCCTCCTTCGATGAGTTTCAGCACCGCCCCGACCCACCGTTGACAGTTTGAGTTGTGAAGTCCCGTCAACTCCGGGAAGATCATTCCACGAAGCACGGGAAGGATTCCAAAAATGAGCATCGAAAAGCGGACACTCGGAAGGACAGGTCTGGAGGTTACTTTCTTGGGCTTCGGCGCCCTCGAAATTGGCCGCGACTGGGGCATTGGCCCCGAAGGTCCCGAGAGCAAACCTGACGAGGAACACGCCATCCGAGTCCTGAACCGGGTTCTCGACCTGGGAATCAACCTGATCGACACTGCTCGCGCGTACCACCGTAGCGAAGAGCGCATCGGCAAAGGGATTGCACACCGACGCCAGGAATTTGTGCTGGCGACAAAGTGCGGGGAACACAGTGCGGAACCGGAAACGTACTACGACTTTTCGTACGAGGCAGTCGCAGATTCAATCCGCACAAGCCTGCGTTTGCTGCGCACGGAACAGATCGACATTCTCCAGATCCACTTTGGCCCGAACCCTCGTCCGGTCCTGGACAAGGGAGAAACCCTGAAGGCCATGCGCGAGGCGCAGGAACAGGGCTGGGTTCGTTTCCTGGGCGCCTCGCCTCCGCATGAGGTTCTGGACGCCTGCATCGAGTCGGGAGCATTCGATGTCCTGCAGGTACACTACAACCTGCTGGACCGCGAGAGCGAAACGTTGATCCGGAAGGCTCACGACCACGGCATCGGCATCCTCGTGCGAAGCCCTTTCGCTGGCGGCTACCTCACGCCGAGGGTAAGCCGACTTGACCCAAGGCAGGACCCGCGCGCCCGGCAGGTTCTGCAGCTTTGTGACCGTCTCAACCTGAGCAAAGACGAGCTTCCGGTTCTGGCACTGGCGTTTCTGTGGCGCAATCCCGCCGTGCACTCGGTTCTTGTCGGCACAAAGTCGATCGAGCACCTGGAAGCAAATGTACGTGCCCTGGAAAGGTTACCGGAGATGGCGGAAAGGCTGGCCGAACTCGAACGGGAATCGTGAGGGGGAGAAAGCGAAGAAAACCGCGGGGTCGGATCCTTGAAAGGGAACCTGCCTCGAGGGCAGATTCACTGAAATGCGGGGGACAATTCTTTGCCAGAACCAGTCGGTTTCCTCTGCACAAGCCCAGCAGGTTTGCCAAGAAAAGACGGGAAAAAACATGTTCGGGCTCAAGTGCGCCGGACACGCTAACGGTGCGCGTACCAGGGAGGCTTAATTAACCGACGGGAAAACTCTGGATGTCTTGGCGCAGCACGGTCACTTGAGGTGACAGGTCAGACACAGGGAGCTTTGGTTGTTTGGCTTCCGCAACAGGGCCCCTGTGCCGAGATTGCTGTGTACGTCGTGGCAGGAGGTACACTCCACCTTTCCGTCTACAAGTAGATCGTGGTCAATCGTGCCCCCCAGCCCCGACTCCGTTGTCGTCGGATCGGCCAATCCCCCGTCTTTCGCCGCCAGGTTAGCGTCGTACACGAAAGAAACCGGATGATCATCAGTCAGGTCACGCTTCAGAATTGCCTTGTCGGAAGAAAAAGAGACCGACAGAGCAATCCCACCAACGTTGTCAGTGGCCACGGTTCCGTCGTGACAACTAAGGCAGAGCTTGGAAGGGCCGTCTGGTTGGCCGACCTCGGCATCCAGAGTAGAACTGGCGTAAGGTGTGAAACCAGCTACGTCCTCGCTTGATCGCAGCGCCGGATTTCCTCGCTTCTTTCCGGCCATGCCGGCCGTGTGGCACACAGCACAGTTGTTGACGTTGAACCCCGAAGATGTACCAAGGAAATCGTGTGGGTTGTTCAGCCGCTGGGCCCAAGCTGTCCCCTCGTAACTTCCAAGACTCCAGGCCAAGAACACCACCGCGAGAGCACTCACTCGCCTCATGCCGCTCCTCCGAGCGTGAACGCCGTTTGCGTCTCTCTCACCTCTTCTTCATTCGGCCAACGAAGGCCGAACTTTAGCCGAGACGAGTAAAATTGCCTTCTGAGAGGAACGTCACGAGAGCCTTAGTCCTTCTGTGCAGCAGGCATGTCGCCGTCGCCAGCCAGACTGCTGGGCCCCCTCGTTTTCAGGAGTCACCCGTTGGAAGGGTCGACCAGCCTTCTCACCTACAGGTAAAGCCAAAGTGCCACACTTTTCAGTCACGGGTCCCAGTTTCTGGCTACACCCGCAACACGCCCGCGGAGAGCGTCCAGACCTGCTACGCGAATTTCACCTGAGTAAAGCCGAGTGCGGGGTAACTTTTTGTCCTGGCAGGATCGAATCCCCGGGACAGCCAGACAACGCGCCCGCCGAACCAAGCTTGATCGAGTGGGAATCTTCGATTACTTAACGTGGCAGGATTGACGAGTGAAGCGGCTACGCACCAGAATCAACCGAGCCCCTTGTGAACACGAGGCAGCGCTGGGAAAGCTACCGACACGCCCCCAGAGCTGATTCAACGGGCTTCTTGCAGATGGGTCACCGCTTGTACTGAAGTTTCTGATGGCAACCTGGTGTGCAGGCACCGCCGACGTCCGTCTGAACAACTTTTAGCGGCATCCTCCAGCGGCCGAACCAAACGAACTGGCGGAGAAGGTGGGGAACATCGGAGGCATGCATGTCGTGGCAGGCCACGCAACTTCGACTTTTGTCTGCCATCACGTGGACAAAGTGCAAGTTTCGGTTACTCGCCCGGAATTGAGTCGCGTCCGGGTCGTTCTTGGTCTCCAGCAGTGCGGAGTCATGGCACCCGAAACAAAGCTCGTAAGACTCTGGCTTCGGCTTCCCGTAAAACCCACCCGGGAAAGCACCCGTCAAAAGATAAGGATACTCCGAAACGTGAGGAACGTGACACGTCGAGCAGCCCGACATCTCCAGGGCGGGATGGACAAACTGGCTGGTTTTCAAAAGCTTCCCAACGGGCTCCAGCGTTCTTTCGCCATTCTTTACCGGATCGGTATGGCAACTCAGGCAAAGATCGGGTGGTTCTTTGATTAGCAACTTTTCCAGAGAGCTGTCGTGAGGCCGGTGGCACGACGAGCAGGACTTTCCCGAGGTGATCACCCCGTGCACCGAGCCAGAATCCCCTTCTGGTTGCTGGTAGCCATCGTGACACATCGCGCAAAGGTCGGGCAAAGGCTGAGTCAGCAACCCTCGTACCTCCGAACTGTGTGGATCGTGGCACGTTAAGCATTCGCCATCCTGAGCAGGTGGGTGCACTGAGCCTTCTTCCGAAATCACCTCGTGACAGGTGAGGCACAGATCACCGCCTTCAGCCAGCAGGCTGAATTCTTTACCCTCCCCTCCAGGGTGCGGAGCGCCCGAACTTTCGTGGCAACTGCCGCAGTCGTCTCTCGCGACCGGATGCACAAAGCGTTTCGCCAACAAATCCGCGTGGCAGCCCTCCACAGTGCAGCCCACTTCCTGCGCCCGGGGCTGCGCAAAAAACCCGGTCACACCGTAAAACGCAACGGCAAACAGCGCCATCAGAAGGCGCATCCAGCGTTTTTGCAAATTAGGCATCTTGGTTCTCACTCGAAATGCCGCGCAAGTCGAAAATAGGCACCGTTGTAGTTGATTTGCTCCCCTAAGAAGTTGCGTCGGTAGACCTGAAAGCCTACAACGAATGTCAGGCGCCGAAAAGCTGTTGCCAGTTCCGTGCGCACGTTAGTCAAATCCAGATCGATCGAACGACCTCGGTTCGAGCGGTACCCGCCTTCCAGGTTGAATTTCAACACGCGGGTGATCCGGTAGCTCAGTTGCGCGTTTGTTGAGAAATACCTTTGTCGCTCCTGGTCACGCAGCAGAAAATAGTCGCGGTACCTTGCAGAAAGGAAAAGCCCCACGCGCGCACTCGTCCCAAGGAGTATTCCCGCCTCATACTGTTCGTAACGGTAAGGGATGATGCTGGACTCGTAGCGGTGCTTTTCGTAGCCCAGGCGGAGTCCCCAAAACTGCAGGCGCCCGCCGTACATCCTCTCTACCAGGTAGTTCAAGGAAACCACGTTGGGATTGGAGACGCGGTCGTAGTCCTGATCGTAGTAGTTGTAGTAAAGCTCGACAGCGCGCCGAAACAGGGAAAGGGCTCCACCTACCTTACGGTTCCAGGCTCGGAAACTGTACGAACGCTCTTGCTCGGCGACGTAGTCCACGTACACTACGCCTCCATTCGGAATCTGGCTACCGGGCAGACGGCGAATTTCTACAAAAACCCCTTGTTCGACGAGAATGTAATCCAGATTTTCCTGGTAGACGATCGTACCTGACTCATCCGTGACGCGGATCGTGCTCAGATCGACGTACGGGTTGTCGAGCAGCACTGTACGGTCGTCCCAGAGTTCGTGCGCCTCATCGACAACGACGAGACGGCCCGGAATACTGGCGTGGCTCTGCCACTGGCGGCGCAACTCGTAGTTGAGTGACAGAATTCCTCCCGGAATGCGCTTACGGTAGTCTGCCATGAATCCGAGCAATTTTCTCCGATCGTCGACTCCGGGCTGTTTGGACTTTGTGAACCGGTAGTAGACTCTCGTTCGCAGGCTCATGTAAAGACGGTGTTCGAGCGCAAACTGCGACTGGTCAACAGTCATTCTGTAATCGGGACGATCGTAAGTGACACGCTGGTAGTCCGCTCGAGCAGCAAAGCGAGCTGGTAGAGCGAGAGTTAGATTCTCGTTCGCCTGCATTCTTCGGAAATCGAACACACCTTTCTGCCGGTAAAACAGCACGTTGGAGACAAAAGTGCTGGTTCTGGACGAATTCAGGTCAAAACGGTTGCTGATGTTCAGCTCATCGATCGCGTTTTGAATGGAATACAGGCCCGCGTAACTTCGCGTGTAATCCGTGTACGTGTAGCGCACTCGATTGGCATCGCGCCCCCAAAAAGAGCGATTTGCCTGCGCAGTTAGCGTTTTTCGACGATCAAAAAAGTGGCGATTCGTTTCGATTTCCAGCTGATCCCAGCGCTCCTTGGAAAATCGCACAGACAGAGGTAGAATTTTCCCCGTGAATCGCACAGAAGCGCCGACGCTCTTTTTTCGCACTTCAACGTCCGTGATCAGCTCTCTGCGGTTGAAAACGTGGGCACTGTAGCGGTAAAGGCTAAAAGACAACGGCCGCTGCGAGAAAACCGTCGCGCGCACATCGAATTTCTTGGCCGTCAGCGCTTCCGTTCTGTCTGGTAAAACGACGTAACGATACCTTCTCGAAGCCGGCTGGTAGCCGAAATCGATGTCAAGAACGAGAAGGTTCGGGTGTACAACGTAGCTTTTTGATCGAACTTTAACGTAGCCGGTCAGGATCGAGGTCTTTGGCCTTTCCGTCGCTCCGGATTTCAGCACACGTTCTTGAGTGCGGTAGTCTCCATCAATCCCAAGTGTTGTTCTTAGCGTAAGCTGGTTCCAGGGTCCAACCTGGAACATCGTAGGCTGGGCGTACACAAGCCAGGGCAGCAAGAAAGCAGTGCCGATGACCGTCAGCACCTGTCTTACACAAAACCACGGTGCCGATCGTCGTATTAACCCTTTTTGTACGCAGCATGCAGTCATTTCACCACAGCGCCCCAGCTGAGCATTTTGTCACACGAAATTGACGGTAAATGCAGCGTCGAGATTACCTCCCTGCGAAACCCGACAGAATCATTGCAGAAATGTTCGATCGTCTCCTCCGTGCGGATTGTGGCACTCTGTGCAATCCGCTTCTCCAATGTCACTGTGCACCGGGTTCGCAAACACGTCGGTTTTCTCGTGGCAAAACAGACAAAGGGCCTGCCCTTTTGCGAACAGCAGGTTCTCGTTCTTGGCCATGTGTGGATTATGGCAAGCGGTGCAGTAGCCGCCTGCCACAGGCCCGTGAAGAACTTCGAAGCTCTCACGAAAATCATCGTGGCAACCGTAACACAGATCCGGTTGTGGCGCAAGCAAGCGGTTTCCTGCTTGAATGTCATGACAGGAACCGCAATCTTTGTCCTGGTAAGGAGGATGAAAAACATACTGCGGCCCCATCCGGAGCCGGCGTAGCCTCTCTTCCAGTGCTGCACGATCAGCCACGGCAGACGTGTCGACTAACGCTACCTCAGAGGGGTTGGGAACTCCGTCGAAGAAAAAGGAAAGGACCTTGTAGCGGGTCATCGGCGAACAGGCGAAGTGAGCGAGACTGAGCGCAAAAGCGAGACCGACGAGCAGGAATCTTGTGCAACTGTGACGAAAATCGGTCATGAGCTTTCCGTTACCGAGAAAGATCGCGTACGCTTTCGAAAATCCCCCGGCGTTCCGCTCAACTGATGGTCATCCATCCAGTTTGTACGGCAGTTTCTATTCGGTGATTCAGATTCAGCGTGGTTCTACAAAACCGTACACGTTTACCTTGTCTGGACCGTACTGGTTTGTCACGAAAATGAGATACTTCAAGCGAAAGCGCTTGTCCACAAATTTCCGAAAAAGCTCCAGGTTGTCGTAGTCGATTACAACTTTCGCTGGCAACCACATGTAACCAGGGCCCTCGTAAGGCCCACCAAACGGCATCAACAAATGGCCGTCTCTGTCGAAAATCTGTACATTCTCAAAAGCGGCGTCCACAACGTAAAGGTTGCCGTCACGATCCACAGCAATTCCCTTAGGCCGGGCAAATTGCCCAAGTCCTCGTCCGTAACTGCCAACCGACCGCACAAATTTCCCATCCCGGGTGTAGATCTTGACTTTGAAATCCCCAATGTCGCTCACGTAAACTCGGTCGCGAGTCACGTAGAGATTGGTGGGCGAAAACAGCCGCGCCGCCGTGTCCGCGTCGGCTTCTGGAAACGAGTTGAGTAGCTCATGCGTGAAGGCGTGGTAGACCCGAACTTTGTGAGACTTGAGATCTGTGACCCAAATCTTGTTGTCCACCACCTGGACGTCAGTGGGTTTCATCTCCGCCGGCCCACCAATGCTGTTGACGTAGCCAAGCTGATCATCGTAAATCACCACCTGTTGACGTCCGGTGTCCGCCACGTACAAGTAACCCTTTCCGTCTACGTAGCAGTTGATCGGTTTGCGCAGAAGCCCTAAGCCACGGGGTTTGAAGTACCTAAATGTTTTCCGCTTAAGATCGATGATTTCCAGCCCTGCCACGATCGTGTCGCAGATGTAGACAACACCGTGCCGGATTGCCAATCCGTATGGCTTGATGATCGGTTTCGGAGCCTGCTTTCCGAGAATGTAGGCCAGGAATCCCGAACGGCGTCCCGTGATGTCGGTAGATTCACTGAATCGCGCCAGGAACTGAATCCGAGCTGTGTCCGGCGGGGGCGGAAAAACGATGACCTCGTTTCCGGGCGACGTCTGGGCACCTACCCGCGTGGCTACCATCAACAAAAATCCGAAGATGCCGAGCAACAGTGTAGCGAATCTATTCCGAATCATCCCGTCGACTCCGAATCCCGTATTTCACAGAAAAAGATACCTGACTCTTTTCTCCGCCTGTAATCTTTAGTTGTGCCTTCTCACAACAAGAGCTGAGGGGAGGCCCTCCTCCCCTCAGCTCTGCTTGTTCAACGAAGCTTTTGTCGGATTGTGGAACTACTTGGCGTGGCACGTCAAGCAAAGAGCGCTGCCACCGTTGCTCTTCACAAGGAGGTTAGCCACACCGCTGCCATTATGCACATCGTGGCAGGACGCGCACTGCAGCTTGTGGCCGTACAGCATGTCCTGGTCAATGGTGCCGCCCAAGCCGGAGCTGGTAGTCGTCGGGTCGTACAAACCACCATCCGTGCTCGCCAAGGTGGCATCGTAGGTGAACGAAACTGGGTGATCGTTGCTCAGGTCAGTACCAATCAAGTCGTTTCCATGCACGAACACGTTGCCATTGGTATTACCACCGAAATTGTCTACAGCGACTGTGCCATCGTGGCAGCTCAGACAGAGCTTGGAATTTCCGTCGGGCTGACCGACAGATGCATCCAGGCTGGAGCTGCTGTACGGCGTAAAAGTCGCGGAAGTGACCTGATGGTTCCACAAGGGCTCCACGTTGGCTTCAGCATGGTGTGGCGTATGACATACGATGCAGATTTCTCCCGAAGGATTCCAGCTCTCTTGGGAGAAATCGTGCGCCGACCCAGCGATGGTCTGACCCTGCGCCACCCCGAAGGCCACACATAACATCAGTACCACCACGGGAACGAACAGTAAACGCTTCATCGTTCTCCTCCCTCATATTCGATTGCATTAAACCGCTGGTCTTTCACAGCCTACCCTACTCCCGCTTTACAAAATCATGGAGGATCTCTGGAGCCCCACGTACGCCAACAGCTGCGGAGAAGACATATCTTTTGGCTACGCCGCATTGGGATGACCCGTCCCTGTCAATCAGTGCGAAACAAGCTTCCCTCAGATCCACTTACCGGCCATCCCTGGCCCCTGCCGAAAAACTTGGCCTTTCCCAACTTTTAAATTTCTCAAACAATGAGCCCCAATTCTCCACCTTCTTGAGGCTCAAATATACGCCAATTACTGGCGTGAAACAAGCCTTTTTTGAAGGATAACTTCTACATCGTTTGCCATAGCATTCTCAACGTGATCTCAAACACAAATATTGTGCCACTGATACCCGTTACGCACGTCCTATTTCACCTATTCGCAACCTTAGAAACATCAATCGGTTGCGGTAACGAACTCATCTCCGCAAAAACACCGTTTGCTCCGAATGGCTCAATACGACTTAGGGCTGTGTCTCTTCCCGTGACACTCCAGGTAGCACTTACCACTGAAATTTCCTGTGTCCACAAATTCCAGTCGCCCAGTACGCGGATCGGGCGATACGACGTTCAGGTCAAAGTTCATCAAATGACTGTGATTTGTCGCATCCCCCTGACTGCTGCTAATTCCATGTGGATCGTGACACACGTTGCACGGAGTGTTTTCTCGAACAATGTGCTTCTTGTGTACCCTCTTGTAGAAACGCCCCATGCCGTTGATAACCTGACTCCGATCATGACACCTGTAACACAGTTCGTAGGCCTGGTAGGACTCGCTGGTACCGTCACTGGTAATGTACTGGTACTTCATAATGTGCGGGTAGATGGATCCATGTGGTCCCTTGGCTGCTCCCGTCCCATCACTGGCATGGCAGTCCGTGCAGTAGATGATGCTGTTCTCGTTCAGCGGTGCGATCAGGCTTGGCACATTGGTGTTCCTGCCCGGTGCCTCAATCGGATGGTAAGACGGGTTGCTGGGATCAAACTCCAGTCGGACGTTGTTTTGTTCAACTTGGCGATGAGTCGGACTGCCCGGTTTGTTTGGACTGTCCGCGTGGCAACGGTAGCAAAGTTGGTACTGGTACTGGATTTCCTGCACCGCCTCTCCTTGTGAGTCGACACCACGCACACCGAGCAGAGCCCCCGTCACGTCCGGCGCAGAGGCTTCGAGAGCCTTTGCTGCATGAGGATTGTGGCAGTCGGTACATTCAACATGTCGCTTAGTCACAAGGGCGGGTTCAGCTGGATCGTGGATTCCCTGGTAGGAAAAAACATCGTGACGGTAAGTCTTGGCCATCTCGGCCTGGATGTCCGTTTCGGCAACGTTGCCGTTGTGGCAAACCAGACAGTTTTCCTCTTCTGGTTTCGAATTCAACAGTCTCTCTTCACCCTCGGCGGAATGAGGGTCATGGCAGTTTTCGCACGCATTTTCCGAGACGGTGCTGTACCCTGTGTGGAACCACGGATCGTTACCCAGACCATTCCACGTTGCCGAAGAAAGCGCATGGCTTGCGTTGTCCCATCCCTTTTTCTGGTGACAGTAACGACAGAGTGTGGAATAGCGCTGACTCGCTACCAGGAAATTGCCGTACAGGTCTTTGTGAGGGTCGTGGCAGGACGTACACTGCAACTGTCCGTCCTCCAGCTGGACCGGTCCCGAGAGAGAAGCCGGATCCGCCAGCTCTCCTTCACTTGCAGCCAGAGTCGACGAGTAGTAGAATGAAACGGGGTGATCGTCGGCCAGATTCGTCCCGAGATTTGAGCTGCCCGACGGCATCGTGGTTACGCCACCCGCAAAGGTAATGGGTGACGATCGGCTCAACACATCCCCCAGTGCCAGAGACCCGTCATGGCACGATAGACACAGAATCGAGGAACCCGTAGGCTGTCCGGGTGACGCGAGCAGGGTCGAACTGCTGTAAAGTTTGTACGTGCTCCCTGGATCTTCTCGATTCCAGAGAGGTGCCCGCCCACTGCTTCGGTGGGGTGTGTGACAGAACACGCACACCTCTGTCTCGCTTTCGGCCTTAATGTCGCCGGGTCCGCTCACAGAAAGATTGTGGGGCGTGTTCAGAATCGATTGTCCGGCCGCGCCAACGGGCAACATGAGAAATGCAACCAGAAGTCGTGTACGGTCAATTCTGCGCATGCGCGCCTCTCCGTAACTCAAATATCTGCACTCGACCGTTGTAAGTGTCGGCTACGTAGATCCTGTCATTCACATCCACAAAAATCCCCGTCGGCAACCAAAACTCCCGCCTGCCGTGGCCTGGAGACCCGAAACGGTACAGCAACACGCCTTCACGATCAAACACTTGAACCGCATTGAAAAGTGCATCGACGAGGTAAATATTTCCGTGGCGATCCACCGAAACGCCCTTGGGCCTCGCAAAATACCCGGAAGCATCCCCTGCCTCACCAAAGGACGAGACAACGCTTCCGTCTTCCTGCAGGATTTGCAGCCGGAAGTTCAGAGCATCGACCACATAAGCGAGACCGGTACGGTCGATCCACAGAAAATTGGGGAAATTGAATTCCCCCAGTTCCTTTCCTCGATGTCCAATTGTTCGCTTTACATGACCGGTACGGTCCAGGACAGCGATCCGGTGCGCAAGCGTCTCAACAACCCAGATTTCATCAGAGACAGGTGACCACGCAATCCCGGTCGGCCTCTGTAACTTCCGGGACACGGTCAGTTTCCTGGCCTTTTTCTCGCCCCTCCTCAACGAGAAGACGGCGTTCAGACGGGAATCCGTAAAGTAGAGTGTGCCGTCTCCTGCGACGCATGCAGAAACGAGGGAAGGAAACTGGCGGTATTCCTCGCTTCGAACAAGCTGGTACCGCCGTTGAGAACTATCGGTTACCACGACAGCACGAAGCCCCTGATCCAGGATGAACCACGTCGAACCATCTGCTACGAAAGCTACTGGCCGTGAGAGGGAAGGGCCTCGCTTACCGGCGATTAGCCTAAGAAGCCGATCACCCAACCTCTGGTGTTGCGCCAGGAGAGTTTGTTGACTTATTTCGCCAACCCACCGCACGGAGTAGCTTCCATCCTCCGCCACAGCGGGGTGCAGGACGAAAGTAGCCGCCAGCCACACCGCTGCTGAGCTAACCACTCGCCAGAGGCAGACCGACATACGCTCAGGAATCTCGAGCCGCAACCTCAACGTGTCCCCTGTTCAGGGATCCGGAGCACTGACACTCACAGCGCAGGAACTAAAGAGCCTACCTTTTCTTTTATCGACACATCTACGCCAGTCCGTAAGTTTCTCTGCGAATAAGGTAGTGAAAATGAGTCTCGAAATCAATGTCGTACTTCGCAAAGTCTCAAACTGAATCGGACTCCTTCGTGGCCCCTACAAGCACCCAGCTACCCCGAGAAACACTGCGCAACAAGTGTTTTTTGTCAGCGTTTTCCGCCCCTCAAGCTTAAACTTCGCGATTCAGAACTCAGCCAACGAGCATTGCTCGATCTTCTGGGGCACACTTCCTCCCGTACCGGGTCTGATGCACAACCCGGAACAAGGCCGCAAAAAGTCTGGCACTTGAAGAACTTGGGTCACTTTGTGACGTTTAGGGGTCCACAAGCCCTTTATTTTCTTTAATGTGCTTTCTGTATTTCTTTCTTGACTTTCGTAACAAAAATTAATAAAGTTCACCTGAAGTGAGGATCCGCGGGGGTGGACTCAACACACCCACGGTACCGGGTAAAGCAGGCTCTGCGGTACCGGGCTCTACGGGTTTCCAGCCGTACAGACTGTTAACCAACACAACGTGGAGGAGACCAGCGTATGAGGTACAAACTCCCATTCTTGCGGAGGGCATGCCTCGCGTTCCTGGTGCTCCTGTTCTTCGCGGTACCAGCAGGTTTCCGCACCGCCGACGCGGCCAAGAAGGCCGAGAAGGTTGGCGACCAAACCTGCCTGACGTGCCACGAAGACGTCGGGAAATCTTTTGCGCACAGTGTTCACGCGCAAAAGACCACGACGAAGGGGTACACCTGCGAGGCCTGTCACGGGCCAGGGTCTGTTCACGCAGAAAGCATGGACCCGGCCGACATCTACAACCCGGCGACCGACTACAATCCGGTCGCACCCAACCCATGTCTCACCTGTCACAACGGACCGCAGTTCACCTCAGCCACAGCTTCGGCTCACCACGAGCTGGCGGACGGCTGCAGCGACTGCCATCAGGTCCACTCCACCGAACCGAAGCTCCTGAAGAAGCAGGGGTCCGAGCTTTGCGTCGACTGCCACAAGGACATCGGCGCCAAGTTCAGCCTCACTTCGCACCACCCGGTGAAGGAAGGCCTGATGAGCTGCACAAGCTGTCATGCCGTCCACGGTGGCGACAACAAGTTCACGCACACGGACAACAGCCGTGAGCTCTGCATCTCCTGTCACACGGACAAGGCTGGTCCGTTCGTCTTCGAGCACGAACCGGTGAACGAAGACTGTGGCATTTGCCACGACCCGCACGGGACCGTGGCGAACAACCTTCTGAAGCAAACCGAACCGTTCCTCTGCATGTCGTGCCATCCGGTGCACTTCCACACGGGCATTGCTGGCTACATCGGCGACTTCAAGAACCCGCTCCACCCGGAGCGCGGTGGCAAGTCGACGCTGGACGGTTTCAAGTCCGGCATGCTCACCAAGTGCACCCAGTGCCACACGCAGATTCACGGTTCGGATTTGCCGTCTGAGAGTATTTCAAGCCGCGGACGCTCTTTGACCAGATAGGAGGGCAGACGACGATGAGAAGCAAACAGAGCATCGCCGTTGCAGTTGCTGCGCTCGTCGCCTCCCTCGTGCTTCTTGGCACAGGGGCGTTCGCGCAGCAGCCTGCAACGACGTGGCAGGTTTGGGTTGGCAGTCACTACTCCGGCTTGCAGGACTACCGGGATAAGGTGGCCGAGTTCGATTGGGCCACCAACTCTCCGGAGTTCGCTGCAAAGCTGTCGCACACGTTCGGGAAGAACGTGCTCGACGTGTCGGGCCTTTACTACGACCCGAAGCGGATGGCTCTGAACGCCTCCGCGGGGCTCGGCGGCTGGCTGAAGGCGGACGTTTCGTACCGGTCCTTCTACCGTCGACTCCAGAACGACCTGATGGAAAACCTCGTGGTTCGCGAAGCCAAGGATCGCATTGGTTCGGCGCCGGGTGGAAAGATGATCACCCACGACAACCCAACGCCGGCTGCGACGTTTGGTTACACGCGGCGCGAGATCAACACCAAGCTCGAGGCCCGCATCCCCGGTCTCAAGATGCTGAAATTGCGCCTTGAGCACCGGTCGATCCTGGAGGACGGCAACGAGCAACGCCTGGCAGCCATGCACTGCTCGTCGTGCCACGTGGAAGCCATCGACATGAAGGTGGACCGCAAAACGCACGACGTGGCCGCCGGTGCCGACCTGGATGTTGGGCCAGTGAGCATCTCGTACACGGCGCGAATTCGCCAGTTCCGCGATGACGCCCCAATTTACGAGATGAAGTACGACACGGCGCAACACCCGATCAACGGAAAGTTCGTGGAGGAGTTCAGCTCACGCGAACTCTTCAGCGGGCAGGTCGCGCCGATCAACAGTCCCCTGCAGGTGGACCAGTTGTCACACGTCTTCAAGGCCAAGGCTCACCTCGGAGCTGGCGAAGTCGTTGCCAGCGCCGTCACCAGCAACGCGAAGAACAAGGTAAAGAGCCTGAACCTCAAGACGAACGCCGCCAACGTCCGCCTCACCTACCCGCTTCTGCGGAAGGTGAAGGTGGTGGCGCAGGGTTCGTACGACCGCATCAAGAACGACCCCGTGTTCATCGACCTGCCACCGTGGCGAGCAGGACGGCCGGGCGGCGGTCAGAACTTCGACTGGTGGCGGTACTCCAGCCTCACCCGAACGGACATGGAAGCTTCGGCTCAGGTGCTGTACGTGCACAGCCGGGCCGTGCGCTTCTCCTTGCTGGGTGGAGTTGGCCGCATCATTCGAGACGACTACCCGTACCAGGGAGCCAAGGGCAAGACCACCACGATGAAGTTGCGGCCGGAGTTGCGGCTGAGGCCGGTGCAGGGCCTCACGGCGCGGCTGCGCTACAGCGTGGAGGTCACAGACAACCCGTTCGCTCCGTACAACTACTTTTTCGAGCGTTCGGGTCACTCACTCACCCCTCTGCCGGGTAACACGCTGGTCTACTACTTCCAGCGCAGACAGCTTCGCTACGGGAACATCACCAGCTTGCCCACCCTGGAGCACGCTGTGGATGTGAAGCTGACGTACCGTCAGTCTTCCAGCGTGAAGCTGACGGCTGGAGTGAAGGCCAGCATTGGCACCAACAAAGACAACAAGGAGCTGAGCTTCAAGCATCGGACTCTCCAGCCGCAGTTCGGCCTCACGTTGAGTCCGAACTCGCACTGGTCCGTGTTCCTGGACTACTCCCTGATTCTTGAAGACCAGAATGGGCTCCTGTCGGTGCCAATGATGGACGGCTGAGCGGGCCACCTGTTCGGCGCCGGTGGCGCCGTTAAACACTACGGCTCGCTGTACGGGGAAACCCACTACGTCTCTCTGTCCAACTTCCTGAGCGGCGGTATTCAGTACCAGGGGCAGAAGCTCAGCGGTGGCCTGACGTTGAGCATCATGCAATCCCGAGCTGGCATGGACCCAATCTACATGCCGGATGCTCCCCACGAGGTGTTGGAATCCATCGAAGCCGCTCGCTACAACTACTACATGACCCACACTTACTCCGACCTCGGCTACACGTACGTGAATGCCGGCCTGGGCCTGGAGTACAAGCTGAACGACCGCCTGGCCATCACAGGCAACCTGGACTACTACTACCTGCGTGATGGTCGCGGGTACGTGTTCGGCAACGAAACGGGGTCATTCTCTGTAATCCGCACCGGCTTCAAACTGTACGGTTCGGCGAAGTAACCCCAAGAGCCTCAACAGAGCCTACGAGCAAGGCCCGGCGCACCTGGCGTCGGGCCTTGTATTTTTCCGGCCCTGCTCGCGCCCGAGCGCAACAACCATCCCCGTCTTGGCTGGCCGTAACCTCTTAGCGAGACAACCAAATTCGTAAAGTCCGCGGGTCCCTGCCGCTTTACGCAAAGACCGGAGGGACAAGCTGCCCTGTGTTCTCTTACGTATCTGCCGCTCGAGCAGTTTGTCCGACGCATTCATGGATTGTAGCCGGAACTCCGCATCGTTCGTTTTCATCAGCAGCAAGTCTCGCTGTCTGGATTTGAAAAATCCCGCGTGTCGCAGCTTCGTCCCGCCCGGCCAGCACGGAAGTGTTTGATCGTCTTGTCTCGACGGGTGCGACCTCGTTCCTGCTCCCAAGCGGCTCACAGACTAAAGGTTCCCTCGCGGACCTCCCCGCCTCCCAAAGGCACGCCACATGGGGGCACCGTCGGCCTCTCTGAAAACCCATTTCTTGCCATTGAGACCAACCTGGCGGGCGATCCAGTACTCTTTACCTTTGTACTCAACCACCTGAACGGCGACGTGGAGCGTTGCCCCCGGAGTGAGCCGGAGGCCAAGGTTGTCGAGGTAAAACTGAGGTCCAAGCCGGACTTCCACTTCGTCACCCTCCGGGGTGCGGAGAACAACCGCGACGGTCTCAAAACGTCCGGCCAAGGGTTTCACCTTGATAACCCGAACAATCGTGCCCCCAAGCGTAGTGCGGCGTTTGATTTCAAAGCGGTACCTGTGAAAACGGGGTTGCGCACCAGCAGTCACAGCAAATGCCAAAAGCAGCAGCACGGCAACAGCGGATTTGCGGAACATGACAACCACCTCCATCTTTCTTTCCTTTTCTTCCTTCGTTTGCTTCCGTTGCTTGTTCTTCTCTCCTTCACCGCAGCAGCATGGCTTTTCTTCTGCGCGAAACTGGCCTCAGGCAAGCCTGCCCTGCCACCCTTCCACTCAAAAGAAGCTCTCGCCAGCGAGTCGACCGTGGTCGCTCCGGGTCATCCACAAAACCTGTGCCAGGGCTGTGCTACGGTGACTTCGCTTTCGGCGCAAGTGCACTTGAACTAAGATGTTAGAGTCACCTGGCTCTCGGGAGCTGCGCACTGTGGCGTCGACGAAATCGTCGAAACAGACGACCATTTCGTCGAAAGCAAGTGGCGAGGCTGCTCAGTTTTTCAGAACGAAAATTCAAGCTAACGTTACAAAATTCAAAATGTTAGCCGCACGGGACGGAGCCATTGTGGAAACTGGCACATCCTTTGTAGGCCAAGAGCGCGCAGCAAGAGCTGGCGGGGTTCTCGGGTCCGCCTTTCTTCAACAAGTTCGTTCGTGGGTCATCGGCGAGCACACCACTGCTGAAGGGTCTGCTAAAGTGAGCAACAACGTTTCACGAATCTGGAAGATCGCAACTGTTTGCCTGGCTTTTGGCGTTGGGACGGCAGCCGCTGCTCGCGGTGCCGACCTCACCGGGCGGGTTTCCCTGCGCTGGTACCGAATGCTCAACGCCGGGGCGCCAACCGCACAGACCTTCGGCGGGTACGCGCGTCTCCAGCTGACGGACCTGATGCCCGGCCTGGGATTCAGCCTTTACGTGCGGCAGTACAGGCGCCCTACCAATCCCCTGGCCGGTTCGCCCAGGATTTACGAGCTCCAGCTTTACGGCACAAAGCTCTTCGGGTTCCTCGACCTCAACGCCGGGCGACTGAACAGTCCCTACCTCGGATCTTTTGGACTTCTGGATGGGATTGCTGCGACCGCGACGCCCGCAGAACACTTCTTTTTCGGAGCCTTCACCGGCTGGCGCCCGGACTACGTGACACTCAGCTCTGACCGTGCTTTCGGACGCCGTGGCGTGTTCATTGGGTCAACCACGCGACACCTGGAATCTCAGATTTCCCTGATCGAGGAATCCCAGGAGAACGTGACACAGCGGCGTTTTGTCAGTCTGAGGAACAGCTTCGACCTCAAGGAAAAGTTCTTCCTGTACCAGCTCGGCGAAGTTGATTTTCAGTCTGCACTGACGGGTCAGTCGCAAAAACCTTCTTTGACGTACCTTTCCACGGACTTGCGCTACTGGCCCAACCGGACATTTCGAGCCAGTGTGGGTTACACCTACCGAACAGAATACTTCAACGTCTGGGGAGATTCTCTGCTTGCAGATTCCGCGTACGCGGCTTCGGTACGGCAGAGTTGGGATACCGGCTTTACTCTCCGGCCCTTCAAACACTGGAGATTGAGCGCCGGTTACCGTTACGGATTTCGTCGCGAGGACAACGAAACGCAAACGTACTGGTACGTCGGTCTGGCCAACAGCCGTTTCTTCGGCAAATACTGGTACGCGAATCTCCGGTACTCGCAAAGTCGAAGCCCTTACAGCGTGAGCCGCAGTCTCTACGCCTCTCTTGATTTTTCGCTGACCCGGCGAGTTCGCCTGACGCTTACGGATCTCTGGAACCGCTACGACGGACTTGCCACAAGCTACAGCTACGATTCGCAAGTCCAGGGGTTGAGCCTGAACTTCCTGCTCAGCAGGCGAATCCGCCTTTACCTGCATGCGGATCGCTACACTGGCCCTTACCAGGACGATCGGATGCTGTACGTAGAGGTGTCGTACCGATTCTTGCGCGACTGGAGGAAGCGATGAACACGCACAAGACATTCTTGATCATGGACACACGCCGCTGCCTGGACTGCGGCAACTGTGAGCGCGCCTGCGAGCGTCGACACGGTGAGCCCCGGTTCGACCGACACGGGTTCGAGGTGGGTTACATCCGCGTGCCGACAACATGCAAAGACTGTGTGGATCCGGAATGCGTGGCGGCATGCCGTTTTCAGGCCATGATCAAGACGCGAGATCGCCTCACCCAGCCTACCGAAATGTGCGTGGGTTGCAACCTTTGCGCGCGGAAGTGCCCATTCGGAGCCATCAACATGCTGCCGAGCCAGGTGGTCCAGGAGAAAATTCTACCCAAGAAACAGGCCAAAACCGAGCGAGGACTCTTCTTCGTCTCACGATGGCTCCAACGGGCCGACAACAATGGCAAAACCGAAGGTACACCCGCTTTGACCGCCTCGAAAGGCTCCTCTGATACCAGCCCGAAAAAGGCGAAACGGAAACGGGAGGTCTGGAAGTGTGACGCCTGCGCAGGCTACAAAAAGCGGGCTTGTGTGTACAACTGCCCCACAGGGGCTTTGCGCGAAGTTGCTCTGGATGACCTCGTCAGGGAGCTTCCGAGGGAATGGGGCCAGATCTTGGTCGAGTACCTCGCGCCCGCCTTCCTGACGCGCGAAGAGAAAGAAGCAATCCGCGAAGGGAAGTTGCGTCTGGTGGTCACCGAGGACAAACGGATCGAGCTGGCACCCGTGGAAAAGGTTGCGCTGGTCGCGTAGGACGGATTCTTGCAACGCAAACAGGTAACATGACAGCGCAGAGTTGAATTGGAAGCGAAAAGGCAGGCCGCTTGTCATTCGGCGTACGGGGAGAATCTGAAAGTGGCAAGGGACGGGGAGACACCCACGGGTAAATGTTGCCTTTCTGTCCCCAGCCATTTTCCCCTTTCTGCTTCCCGAACCGAACCTGCAGATCGCCTCTTTCGCAAGTCCAGTGTGGACCAGCGCTGCGTAGATCTACTCGTGACGTGCAAACAACCTCGGCGACGGGCCAGAGTTCTGCCTACACTCCCGGGGCGTAATGGATCAGGATCCGGGCAAAGTAGCTTGCGGCTTTAGCAAGCAACCTGTACCCGGCCGGGCAGAATCACTGTTTCAGCAAACAGGGAATCCTGGCTAAACCCGAAGAGAGGACTCTTCTCGCGTGGGCGGGTAGCCACGTTTTGTGGGTGCGTCAGGTCTACTTTCACCCAGCATCGGCCTGGCGTTCGCCAACAGATTTTGCGGACTGAAATGGAGTTGGTGGCAATTTGAACAACGCTTGTTAAGGAGGGTTGTCCATGCGGTTCAAACAGTTTTCACTCGGACTTCTGCTCACGCTGGTCAGTTGGTCGGTTTCCAGTGCGGCCACCACGCTCAAAGGCGAAGTCACTGGCAGACTCACTGCCGCACGAAGTCCCTACCACGTGGTCGACGACCTCATCGTCCCCGCGGGCGACAGTTTGATCATTGGACGCGGCGTTGAGCTGCGTTTCGACAGCGCCAAAGTTCTCGAAGTCCGCGGCACGTTACGGATTCTTGGCACACAGCGCGCCCCCGTGCTGCTCACCTCAGCGTGGGCTCGTCCCAAACCTGGCGCGTGGAAAGGGATTTACTTCACCAACAGCGCCAACGACCGCTCTGTCGTCCAACACGCGATCATTCGCCACGCACTTTTTGGGGTGCGGATCGTCTCCTGTTCGCCAACTCTTTCGAACACCCGAATCGAAGACGCGGGAGAACACGGCATCTGGCTCAAAACCAGCTGGGCACGTCTTGAAAGCAACCGCATTCTGCGCAGCAAGGAAGACGGTCTGCAAGCAACGAACTTTCAGGGCCTTTTGCTGAACAACCTGGTTCAGGAAAACGGTGACGACGGCATCGATCTGCGTCGGTCCACGTGCAAAGTGAAGGGAAATCGTCTCATCGCCAATCACGACGACGGGATCGTTCTGGACAGTTGCGAGGCTGTGGTAGTGCACAACACGCTCGAACGCAACGGCGACGACGGCGTGCTGATTCGCGCCGGGCGTCCGGTCGTGGCCTACAACCTTTTCGTCCGCAACCTCTACGGGATCTTCGTTTACGGGCATGCGGCTCCGATTCTCCAAAACAACACGCTGGTTCAAGGAACGTACGGTCTGTACGTCCGCGACCACTCCATCGCTCAGGTGATCAACTCCATTTTGTGGGACAACGCTACTCAGATCGAAGTCGATTCCCTGAGCACCGCCAATGTGCGCCACAGCGTGGTACAAGGTGGCTACCCGGGGTCTGGCAATTCGAGTCAAGATCCCAAGTTCGTCAGTCAAACCGATTTTCACCTGGCGCCCGGTTCCCCCTGCCTCAAGGGAGCAGACCCCTCAGCGCCGTACCACGATCCGGAAGTGAAGCAGTTGTTCATCGGTGCACTTGGACTGAAACGGTGAACGGGGCCATGAAAGGGCAAATCAAAACCACGCTGCTGGCGTGGACTGGGCTCCTGCTGCTGTTCTACGCCACAACAGGACGAGCCCAGCAGTGGGTCTCGCCGGGGCCCCTTCACAAAGTCCACGCCAAGTACGAAGGCATCACCCACTGTACTCTTTGCCACGAGCTCGGCAAACGCGTGACAAACCAGAAGTGTTTGCAGTGCCACGACCGGATCGCGTTGAATATCCAGCAAAACATTGGGTACCACGCGAAAAACGCCGACAAACCGTGCACGGAGTGCCACATCGAACACAAAGGGCGTGACTACCCCATCATCGAGCTGGACCGCCAGACCTTCGACCACGCGGAAACCGGCTTCAAACTGGAAGGTAAACACAAAGAGCTCGAGTGCGAGGCTTGTCACACCAATCCCCGCAGTTTTCTCGGGCTGAGTCAGCAGTGCGTTCGTTGCCACGACGATTTCCACGAAGGAACGCTCGGCCTGAAGTGTCAGGATTGCCACTCGTTCGACAGCTTCCGACCGAGCACGTTCAAACACAAGCCCTCTCAACTACAGGCTCAAGGAGCGCACAAAGACCTCGCCTGCGAAGCCTGCCACCCGGATCGCGTCTACGCGGGCCTGGACAGCTCATGTGTCGCCTGCCACGAAGATCAGCACAAGGGCCTTCTCGGCGACCGGTGCGAAAAGTGCCACACCACGGAAGATTTCACCCGAACCCGATTCGACCACAACCGGGACACCAAATTTCACCTGACGCTCACCCACGCGACGCTCGACTGTGACGTTTGCCATGCCGGCGACTACGCCGTCGTGCCCGACACCAGTTGCCAGCTCTGCCACGAGGACGAACACAAAGGACGTTTCGACGAAAATTGCAACACGTGCCACGAGCCAAACACGTTTGCTTTGACGACATTCACGCACGAGAAGCCTTTCTTCGAACTCCAGGGATTTCACAAGACACTTGACTGCGAAGCCTGCCACACGCCTGGCGACTTTGCGCCCGTCAGCCAGCGCTGCGAAGACTGCCACGAAGACGAACACAAAAACTGGATGAGCGTGCAGCGCTGCGACAGCTGCCACACACAGACGGCTTTCCGCCCCAGCACGTTCCGCCACGACTCCACGAAATGGAAACTCGGTGGCAAACACACCGAACTGGATTGCCAGGTTTGTCACCTCCCCAACGATTTTCACCAGCAGGGACAGGCGTGCAGCAACTGCCACGAGGACGAACACGGCGGGCAATTGAGCAGCAACTGCCAGGAGTGTCACTCATTCAGCGCTTTCAGCCCGAGCACCTTCAAACACAAGAAAGACGACTTCCAGATGCAGGGTAAGCATGCTGAGCTGAAGTGCGAGAAGTGTCACGCAGACCACCGGTACTCCCTGCTCAAGTCCAACTGTACCAGTTGTCACGAAGACAGCCACCATGGCGACTTAGGGCCGAATTGTCAGGAGTGCCACAATTTCACCAGCTGGACGGACGTTTTCTACGACCACAACCAGACGAATTTCCCACTGCGCGGCCAGCACCAGCACCTTCGCTGCGAAGAGTGCCACAAGCAGGGCAAATTCGAGAGCACGCCGACCCGGTGCATGTTCTGCCACCAGGACCCGCACGACAAGACGTTTGGCACGGACTGCGAGTCGTGCCACAACGAAGAGGGTTGGGACCTGATCACCTTCGATCACAACACCACTGGTTACGAGCTCCTCGGCCAGCACCAGACGCTGGACTGCGTTGCGTGCCACACAGAGCTCAAGCCAATTCCCATGCCCAGTTCCTGCTACTCGTGTCACCGGGGTGACTACGAGCACACGACCTCACCCGACCACAAGGCTCTCGG
>JAADFT010000535.1 GCA_013152765.1 Calditrichota bacterium
AGGCTTATTTCAGAAGGGACTAAGCAACATCTCGCCATGGAGAAACCACGACTCCGAGAAGCCAACCACCTTTTGGCGTAAGAAAACTAGCAGGGGGAAAATAAGCTGGAGGGAGAAACTTCGTAGCGTGACGCTTTTCGTAGCCCGGCCACCTGTGCGACCACAGAATCGCAGCCGAGCCGAAGGGTCTGCAGCCGAGACAGAGAGAGAGTACCTTCAAACACACGGAGAAAAGAATCCCCACGACGGTCGATGCTCGAACGGTCAAGTCCACCCAATTCGTGAACGGGGCAAGCCCCGCTGAGACATCAACCCGGTGGCCAGGTCATCCGGCGCCCGCCGAGGAGATGCAAATGCAGATGGTAGATCTCCTGCCCACTATTCTCGTTGCAGTTCATCACCAAACGGTAGCCGGAGTCAGCAACACCTTCTTGCTGCGCGATCTGCTTGGCAACCAAAATCATTTCCCCGATCAGGTCTTTGTCAGCTTCTCCGACATCGTTGGTTGTGGCAATGTGCTTGCGCGGCACGATCAAAATGTGCACGGGCGCCTGAGGGTTGATGTCCCGAAAAGCTACCACCCGCTCGTTTTCGTACACGAACTCCGCTGGCGTTTTCTTCGAAATGATGTTGCAGAACACGCACTCTTGCATGCCCACCTCCTCTTCGGTTTTCGAAGCCCAGCCTCGCGGCTACCGCGCCCGAATGTTAAGCAACAAAATTGACAAATGCAAGGCGGCCGTTTCCGTACGCAAGCGCCGGGAGCCAAGACTCACCGGCACAAACCCGGATGAAACCGCAAGATCAACCTCCGCTGGAGAAAAACCGCCCTCCGGCCCAACCAGGGCGAGAGCGGATTGCGGAAAAGCCCCCGGCGTTGCCTGCCCCTGCAGGGCATGACCCAGGTCTCGCGACCCCAGCGGGTCGGCAAGAACGGCTACGTCGTTGTCACTGGCGCCTGTCGCGAATTCCGACAAACGCACGGGTGCGGCAATCTCGGGGACAACAGCTCGCTGGCACTGCTTTGTAGCCGCCACGGCGATGCGTTCCAGGCGCTCCAGGCGTACCCCCCGTCTCCGTTCGGACCGCTCTGTCGCGAGGGGCACAATTCTGACCACGCCGACTTCCACCGCCTTTTCTACCAGCCACTCCAGCCGATTCGGCGAAATCATCCCGACACCAAGTGTCAGCTTGAGGGTGGGTTCCCCATGCCTCGGAAAACGCTCCACCACAGCCAGCACAACGCGGTCGCGACTGATGGCCTCCACCTTCGCCGTCACAACAAGACCGTGACCGTTGGTCAGACCCACCACGTCGCCGACGCGGTGCCGGGCAGCACGAGCCAGGTGACGAACCTCCTCACCCGTCAGCTCCACTCGGTCCGAGGCATCCTCAAGCCCAGGGGCAAAGTAGAAATCCAGGTTCTCAAAAGGCACCTGAGGCATGTTACCGCACAACCTCGCTGTCAGAACGTTTTACTGGGTTGCGTCGGGCCCTGCCAGCTCAAAACGACTTCCCAACGTCCAGAATGAACTCCGGCCTACCGTCCTCGTCAAATGCAGCTTCCAATCGAACAACCTCAGCGTAAGGCACGCGAACATGAAGCCCCAGCCCGAAACCGTGCAACCAGGTACCAGATCGGGCGGCCTGCCCGTCGCGCCACACCGCAGCCACGTCGTAGAAAACAGAAGCGTTGAGACCAAACTTCAGCGCCGTTGTCAACGGCAGGTACGAAGGGGCGGGCCAGTACCGGAGAGGGAGCAGCGTCATTTTCCACTCCGCGCTGCCCAGACCCATGTTGTCGCCCTCCAGTCGCTTCGAAAAATGCCCTCGCACCCGCTCTTCGTACCCAATGTAAACCCTGTCGTAGACTGGTACACGACCGCGACTCAGCTTGGTGACAAGCCGAAACCCGAGAGATCCAACCGGTAAGGGCAGGTACGTCCGTGCGTCTACGACTAACCGCGTGTAGTCGACCACCGGCGAGCCAAATCCATTCTGTTTCAACGAGGTCTCAAGGTAGTAACCTCGCCAGGGGTAGGGCCGAAAATCCCGACCGTCGAAAATCGCCAGAAGCCCGAGAGTGCCGAAGGCATCCCTGCCGCCGGGGTCGATGGTAACGCCCAAGTCCGGCGGCTCGGTCCGCCGGAACGTGTAGCCAGCCAGGCCCACAATGTACGTTCCGTAACTGAAGCGCTTCCCGAAACGAATTTTGACGCCGCGCTGCTTTTCGTGGTACTCCGGGAATTCCAACGACTTACCGCGGATCGAAGCCCAGAACACTTCCAAACTGCCGAGGAAACGGTGTTTTCCACCAAACCAGGGATTGCTGTAACTGAACCTCAGCGCCGGGTTGTAGCCGAGCCAGCCAACCACGCTGAGGATTTCCGCCCGGCCGCGGAAATTGAAATGGGCCAATCCAAGACCGTAGGAAAGCTTCCGCAGGTCGTGCTCGTTCGCAAACAAAATCGGGAAAGGAAAAATGTACCAGCGCTCCCAAACCCTGACGACCAGCGTGTCGCCCGACGGGCCGGGGTGCAGAGTCAGTTCAGCGCGTTCAAAAAGACCGAGATTGAGAACTCGATCCCGATCCTCCTGCAGGTCGGACGGCGTCACGCTGTCGCCAACCTGAGTTTTCAACTCGCGCAGGATGACCCAGGGTTTGGTCCGCCGGTTCCCCTCCACACGCTCGGCCACCACCCGCTGCCCCAGGGCTCTGCTGCTGATGCCCGCCCAGAGCACAACCAGTAGACCGCTCCAGAAGACAAAGCGAAGCAGCAGCCGAATTCTTGCCCTTCGGCTAAGCCCGGTGCCCTGTCCCGCAACAGACTTCTTTCCCACTTCAACTCGCTGACTACCAAGTGCCATCCATCGACTCCCGTAACCGTGGTCCTTCCAGTTCCACCCCGTGAAATCCAATCCGAACGCAATCGTGCAGTCGGCAACCTGGCCAACCGTCATCCCCGTCCCAGAACCGCCTTGCCTGAATCGCCACAGGCAGCGCCCAACAGCAACTCCAAATGTCGTGGCGAAACTCCTTCACTTCTCAAATGCAAGGTCAGGCCACCCGGCAAAAAACCCGTTGCCCTCTGGCGACGTAACGCCAGAATCTCTTCTCCACGCCAGCGCATCCATCCTGCTCCCACTGGCAGCAAAACACAACAACTTGCCAACGCCCCTTTACACCACACGCGCGATGATCATCGTCACGTCGTCGTAGTCGCAGCGCCCGGCGCCGAACTCGCGGATTGCTTCCAAAATTCGGTCGCGGAGTGCTGCCGCCGAGCCACCACCCCACTCAGCCACGAGTTCCAGCAATCTCTCCTCACCGTACTCCTCGCCCTCCGGGTTGAAAGCCTCCGTCACGCCATCCGTGTACAGCACGAGGCACGAACCGGGAAGAAGTTCCGTTTCCCACGTGCTGTAGCCTGCATCTTCGAGAACGCCCAGCACCATGTCGCTGTGTTCGAGGAAACGGACGGACCCGTCTGGCCAGCGAATGAGTGGGTAGTTGTGCCCGGCGTTGCAGTACGTGAAACGCAGGTTGTCAGCATCCAGGTGGCCGTACACAAACGTGGCGTAGCGATCCGGTGTCGTGCTGCGGGCCAGCTGGCGATTCAAAGCCGACACAACCTCGGCGGGGCTCCGCTCCGGTGTAGCAAGCACACGGAAAGCTGCCAGGATGTTTGCCATCAAAAGCGAAGCCGGAACGCCTTTTCCTGAAACGTCGCCGAGCGCCACCCCGATCCTGGTCGTAGAAAACTCGACAAAATCGTACAAATCACCTCCCACCTCCCGCGAAGGGATGGTCAGCGCTGCAAACTCGAAACTCACACTGGAGGGAATTCGCGCGGGCAACAATTCCCGCTGAATATCCCGTGCCAGCGCCAGTTCTTCCTCCACTCGTCGCCGGGCAAGCTGTTCACGGTGCAACCGCACGTTTTCCACCGCGATGGCCACCTGCCCTGCCAGCGTGTGCATCAGGGCCAGTTCTTCGGAAGACCAGCGGTTGCCCGGCGTAGGTGTAACCGACAGGAGCCCAAGAAACGTCTCCCCACGGCGCAGCGGTAACAAGAGCGCCTCTTCCGGAAAGTCCGGGTTGCCCCGTGGGGTTTCAGCTTTGCTCTCGTTCAGCTCAGCCGCCAGAATCGGCAGTTCAAGCCTCGCCAGGCGTTCTCGTTGTGAGTCACTCAGTGTTGCTTCGTCGCCCACGCGTTGCAAAACGTCGTCTTCGTTCACCCACAGCTCGACCTTGCTGAATCCAAGGTCATTCCCAAGCCGTTCACGTAGCTTCGAAGCAAGCTCCTGAAGGTCAAACGAAGCGACCAGATCTTCGCTTAGCTTCTGAAACGCTGTGCGCAGATCGAGTACCTCGCGAGCGAACAGCCTTTCTGCGCTGCTCTCCAGCACCTGCACCAGCGGCTGGAAGAGAAACACCGCCACCAGGACGAAGAAAACCTCCAGTACCGGAGCACGGAAACCCAGCAGCGAAGACGAAAGACGCTGCACCTGGGTGTAGGTGAGCAGGTAAAGACCAGCCACGAGCCCGGAAGCCGCTGACAACACCAGACCCCGGCGGGCCATGGCTCGCACGTCCAAGAACTGGTAGCGCACGATGGCCCACGCCAGCGCAGCCGTGCTGAACACAAGTGCGACCAGAAGAAGCGCATTCGCAAACCAGGGCGAAACGCCAACCCTGACAACACGCGGCACGAGAAAAGCCAGCGCGTACGCACCAACACCGACACCGAGCCCCGCCACTACCAGTCGCCCTTGCCTGCTAAGCTGGGGGTCCGCAACGCTCTGAAAGCTGCGACCCAGCAAAGCCAGAGCCACACCAGCGTACACCAGATCCACAAGCGCAAACGCGCGCATGTGAAACCGTACAAACTCCTCTACCGCGCGCGTCAGCAGCACCCACACGATCCGCACGGGGATCAGCACGCCCCTGGCCCAGTCCAGGCTTACGTTTGGAAAGGAAAACTGCGTCCCGTGTCCGACCAGCAAAAGCAGCCCAAGGTGAAAAGCGTACGGAAAGTAAATCCAGAGAACCAGTTGCGGGTGGGCCTCCAGCATGGGATTCTTGCGAGGGTAAAGCAGACTGAATGTCAAGAGCGTCGGGAAAAAAAGCTCCCACACGGAGGCCAATCTTACTGCCAGCACTGTGCCTGAGACGGAGGGACTCGACAGCAGCCCGAGTCCGCCTGTAGTGGCTCCGAGAGCCGCAAAAAACAGCATCCAGGCAGCCACACGATTCAGCGTTCGCTGAGGGCCGTGTCGGTAAATGGCCAGCCCCAGGAAAAAAACAACAAAGGCTGCCGTCAGGTAAACAGCAGCCGCCAGTTCTTCGACAATCATTCCTTCGCTTCAGGCTTGGAGGCGATGAGCTTCACAAGGGTTACCAATGTACCACCTTGCGAAAAATCGAAGTGAACCTCGTCCATCAGCGCCTTCAAGATGAAAATTCCCCGCCCCGAGTCTTTCATCAGGTTCTCGGGGTCGAGAGGATTCCCGAGCGAGTTCGGATCGAACCCTTCGCCCTGATCCTGCACTTCGAGCCGGACCTTTCCAGCCTCGATCCAGCCTCTCACGAAGACCTTCTTGTTGGGATCCTGTTTGTTGCCGTGGTAAATGGCGTTGCTGACCACTTCGGTCAACGCGATGGCAATGCTGTCCCGGTCGTCCTCGGAAGGGACCCGCTCCTTCAGCTTTTCTTCGACAAAAGCCTCAACCACGGGAATGTTGTCGGGAGTGCTGGCGACAGAGATTTCGAAGTCCGGTTGGCCGTTACGGCGTTTCACGCGTCCCTTCCTCGCTTGTTCACACTGCGTTTCGTCCGCCGGAAACCGCTCTCGCTGGACAAACGAGCAACCCCGGGTTGACGACAACCTGCTACGTCTTTCCTGGCCGGGTTGGCCGCTCGTGCTACCTTTGTCAGATTTGCCTGAACAAGGCAAAAGGAACCGCCCGACATCCTGACGTGGTTAGACTGAGCCAGGGCCGAAGCAGGGTGACGGGCCTAAACGCCGGCACCCCTGCTGACACCCGGAGCACCCCGGGAGAGCAGTTCAAGGAGAAGCTCAGCCAGTCGCGATCAGAAAACTTTTCTGGTGGTGCTAAGCGCCGGCAACTCGCACCTCGCACTAAATTCTTGAAGCCTCTGGCCCGCTCACAAGTTCCAATGTACCGCCAGCTCGATCGTGTTGGCGAAATACACCGGTCCGGCCACGGGCGACACCTTTTGCCGCTGCGCAAACAACTGTACCGACGAACCCGACGAATTCCAGAAAACAAAAGCAACAATGGGCCCGCGCGAAATGAAAGTACCAACGGGCTCCTTGAGGTAGGGAGCTCCGGAACTACGCCGCTTGAACCGGCGCTCGCGCCGCTCGTAGTACGCGAAACCGAAGTCCAGCCTGCTGCGAACGCCAAGACGCCGGCGCACAAGCAGCCGTACACGCCGAGCCACACGCTCTGTCAGCGGACGCTCCGCAAATTCGTCCCAGTACAGGCGGCCATTCTCTTCCGTTTGCAGTCTCAGCACAGCCAGCAGCCCGTAGCGGCGGTCCCGGCCAATCTGCAGAGAGTCCTCCGCCAAAAATCGACGGAAGACGAAACTCCGTGTCCCCTCAAGTTCCTGCTCGAAATCGTAGTCGATGTAATTGGCGAGCACTTCAAATCGGTGTAACAAGCGAGTACCTCGCGTGGGCCGTAGCTCCACGGACGGCGACAGCCGCACGACGCGGTTCCAGTTGTTGTCGGCGCTCCGTTCTCCGAAAATGTAGACCAGGTGGTACAGTCCCACCCCAGCACGCAGCGCCACATTGAGATTTGCCGTCAGGTAATGCTTCCAGGCGAAGAAACCGTCGAGCCGAAATTCATCGTGGTCGTCGAAATTGCTCGTGTCGGGGGTGTCGTACTGCAGGCGGCTTACCTGCGCACCGAAAGTCACGGAATCTTTAGCGCTGAGCATGCCAGCGAGGCGCGAGGAAAGAGCCAGAAAGCGCGTCTGGTTATCGGGCGCCACAAAGGCAAGGCGCGACGAGAAAGGTGTCCGTTGCTCCGCCACGGGTAGCCGGTAACGTGTGGCGGCGCTACGGTAGCTCAGTTCCACAAAGCCACGCCAGCGGTCGCTCTCGCCAACTAAACGGCCCAGATTCCGGAAGTCGCTCTCGTTTCGCCGCCGCCGCTGAACCACCTGCCCCGACTCAATCTGACGTACCTCCACGCGGCTCTGCCGGAATTCCGTTCGCCAGACGGCTCGCCAGGTTTCGTTCAGGGCGTAGTGCAACTTGTTCGACGCCGCCAAAACGGACTCCGCAAAGTTCTCCAGGTCCAGCTTGGGGCTCATGTAGTTGTCGCGCCGGTTGTGGTCCCAGCGTACGTCCAGCGTGTCGGCAACACCCGGTTGAAAAACACGACCCAGCCGGTAAAGGAACCTCAGGTCCTCATTCTGGCGCGGTCCCAGCCGGTCCCGTTGCCAAAAAACGGAAGCATCCTGCTCGTACTCAAGCCAGGGCAAAGCCCGAATCTCGCCGAGAAACTGCCAGCCGGGACCCCAGTCTTTCTGCGAAAAGCGCTTGTCGCGCTTCGGACCAGCCTCGCCGCGAAGGAAAAAATGAGGTGCCGGCCTGACTTCGAAGCCAACGAAAGCCTGCTGCGTGCTGTAGTCATTCAACAAACCCGACTGCCGGTCCCAGTACCGGTAGATTCGAGCGCCAGTTAGAGCCTGCACGCGTGTCCCAAGAGGCAACCGCCACTGGGCTGTCAGACGCTGGTCGTCTTTCCAGCGGTCGGCACCCCCGGCCAAAGCCAGGAGGGAGCTGGCGAAGTACTCCGTGCCTGCAAACCGGGCACCACCCGGCATGGCCCGCGACCAATCGACGGTCCACGTCCACTGGTAAGTGTTGAACTCCTGGCGGAAGAAAGCGCCGATTGAGAGGGGTTGACTCTGCGCAGCAGAGAGGTTCGGCAGCAGCGCTGCCAAGAGTACGAAGCCGGCCAGCTCAATCTTACCTCGAGGGGCCAGAACGGACCTCCAGACTTCTCAGGACTTTGGCAGTCGTGGCCGTGGTGTTTTCAGACGGAGCTTCTTCAGGAGCTTTTCGACAAACGTAAGCGGTGGCTCGGGGAAAGCGAGAAAGTCGGGCCGTAGAATTAGGGGCTCTTCTTTCTTTCGCTCGTCCGGGAGCACAGCGCCGCCGGAAATTACGAGGGTCAGGGCCTCCTCGATCGGCATTTCCAGTTCGATTACGTCTGCACGCGGAACAAACAGGAAAAATCCCGACGTCGGGTTCGGCGTTGTGGGCACAAACACACCCACCAGATCCTCTTCCACGTGCTCCTGAATTTCACCACGGGTGTCCTGGGTGAAAAAAGCAATGCAGTAGACGCCCTTGCGGGGGTACTCGATCAGGACTGCTCTCTTGAAGAATTCGCGCTTTTCGGCGAAAAATGCCCGGCTGATTTGCTGAACAGTGGAGTAGATGCGATTAACGAGGGGAACACGCGTGATGATCTGGTCCCCGAGCTCGATCACCTTGCGCCCAACGTAGTTGCGCGCCACCATTCCCGTGAGAAGGATCAGCAGAACGAGCGCTACAAGCCCAAGGCCGGGCACACGAAGTTCTCCCCCCGTGCCGAACAGAGATCCGAGAAAACCACCAATCAGGTTGCCCAGCAGACCGTCCAGGAAAACGAAAAGGCGGACAAGGATGTAGATGGTGACCACCACCGGCACCAGCACCAGAAGTCCGGTGGCAAAGTAGTTTCGAAGTCGGCGTTTCAGGCTGTCGGAGTCTTTTTTCGCCAACGAGGCATCTCCCCAAAGCCGAGAAAAGTCGAACAGTACGGACGGCGCGACTCAGACGACTCGACGCAACGTCACTTTCAGTAGAAAAGCAGGATCTGCGGGACCTTCGCGTCCAGTGAGAGGAGTTACTTTTTCTTGCTCGGTTTGATTACGTAAATTCTCTCGTTTGGTTTACCCAGTTTGTACCGCTCGCGCGCCACTTTCTCCAGAAATGACCGGTCGTTCTGCAGCCGCTTCAGACTGTCTTCAAGCTGTTTCTTGCGCTGCTCCAGGTCGCGGAGCTGTTGCACAATTTTCCTTTTTCGGCGCAGCAACTGGACGTAGTGGTACACGCCGTAGTCGCCGAACACGAACACGTAGGCCAAGAAAACCGCCACGGAAATGTAAATCCAGCGGCGGATCTTACCGATCCGCTCGCTGGATTCATCGACAACTTTCATGCGTTAGAATTTCCGCTTGATTACGCTCAAACCGGCAAAGATCGCCGCTTCCTGCAGGTTCTCCTCGATCCGCAGGAGCTGGTTGTACTTGGCGATTCGATCCGTCCGGCAACCGGAGCCGGTCTTGATCTGGCCGATGTTCGTCGCCACAGCCAGGTCGGCGATCGTGGTGTCTTCGGTCTCGCCGCTCCGGTGGCTCACAACGGCGGTGTAGCCAGCCTTCTTCGCCAGCTCGATGGCGTCCAGCGTCTCCGTCAACGTCCCGATCTGGTTCAGCTTGATCAGCACCGAGTTGGCCACACCCATGTCGATGCCTTTCTGGATGCGCTCGACATTGGTCACGAAAATGTCGTCGCCGACGAGCTGGATGACGTTGCCGAGACGTTGCGTCAGCACCTTCCAGCCGTCCCAGTCGTCCTCTGCCAAACCGTCCTCGATGGAAACGATCGGGTACTTGTCCACCAGCGTTTCGTAGTACTCGACCATTTGCTCAGCGGTGAGCTCGCGGTCTTCCGACTTCAGCTCGTACTTCTTCGTGGACGGGTTGTAGAACTCGCTGGCGGCAGGGTCGAGCGCGATGAAAACCTGCTTCGTAGGCTCGTAACCCGCCTTCTGAATGGCTTCGACGATGAGATCCAGAGCTTCCTGGTTGGATTTCAGGTCGGGGGCGAATCCGCCTTCGTCGCCGACGGCCGTGTTGTAGCCGCGCTCTTTCAGCACACCCTTCAGCGCGTGGAACACTTCCACACCCATCCGAAGCGCTTCGGAGAAAGTCGGTGCCCCGGCCGGCACGATCATGAACTCTTGCAAATCGACGTTGTTGTCCGCGTGCTTGCCGCCGTTGAGGATGTTCATCATCGGCACAGGCAGCGTGCGGGCGTTCACCCCACCGATGTACTGGTAAAGAGGCAGGTCAAAAGTGCCAGCGGCCGCTTTGCAAACAGCCAGGCTCACGCCCAGGATGGCATTTGCGCCGAGGCGATTCTTGTTCTTCGTGCCGTCGAGATCGATCAACAACTGGTCGATGATGGGCTGCTCCGAGGCGTCTTCGCCGATGACCTCTTCAGCGATGATCTCGTTCACGTTCGTAACCGCCTTCAGCACGCCTTTGCCGCCGTAGCGCGAGTCCTCGGCGTCGCGCAGCTCCACGGCTTCGTGTTCACCAGTGCTCGCACCGGACGGGATGGCCGCCCGGCCAACCACACCCGACTCTACTGCCACATCCACCTCGATGGTGGGGTTGCCCCGCGAATCGAGGATCTCACGTGCCACAACATCGACGATCGTCGTCATGGCTTCTACCTCCGCAGTTTCAGGTCACCAACAGCAAGAACACGCCAGAAAAGGTAGGTTCACAGCACGCCGCCATCCGCGGCGCGCACGAAATCGCACAGACCGGTTGAGATACTCCAACTGTGCACAGCGGTGAGGAGGTACGGAAACCCTGAACTCAAAACGAATGAATCATGGCCCAGGCGAACACCACCCCACTGAAAGCGCAGAAACCGTTCACAACGTCGTTGTTCATCCACAACAAACCGCGCACCGGCTCCGTCGCAACACCGCAGTGAACGAGCTTCTCCGTCACCTTGCCGCATTTGACGCAGCGGTGCTGCGCCTGAACTGTGGCACCGAGAAAGCTGTCCACGAGACTGGCCAGCACGCCCGCAGCGATCACGATCAGAAGCAGTCGGACGCCCCACAACTGCCGGAACTGCTCACCCGCAGAAAGCCATCCACTCAGGCCGATCGCCAGCGACCCAAGCACACCTCCGAGGACACCGGCGACCGTCACACCGCCGGATGTACCGATGGTCACCCGCTTCCAGTTCAACACAGACCGCGGGGTTAGACCGGAAAGTACGCCCAGTTCCGTGCCCCATGTGTCCGCCGTGACAGCGGCCAGCGACGCCAGGTACAGAACGTAAAGCTGTGGCAAACGCAGGTAGAACCAGGCCAGTACGAGGAGCCCTGCGATTCCGCCATTGGCCAGCACCTGAGCCAGGTCGCGGGTGCTGTGTTTCTCGAACACATCGAGCACGCTTTCACGCCTGCGGCGGCCCACCTTGGACAGCAAGCTGGAAAGAATGAAAAACGTCAAAATCGGAACCGTGAAACTCCACCCGCCCAGGCCGAACACCACAGAACCCAACGCGGCCGTCAACACAGCGCCACCGGCATCAAGAAATCTGGCCCTGTACGACAGAGCAGCCACCACCACAGCCAGGGCGGTACCGAATGTGAACGTCCACGCCTGGTAACTCGGGTAGCTGAGAAAAAGGTCCAGAACAAAAGCTACAGCCAGCGGGGAAGTGAAGTTGTCCGAGCCGGAGAAGGAAATCGCTTCGCCAGCTGTACCGAACAGGGCTGCAAGAAAAGCGGCCCAAACGGCCATCCCGAGGGAAATCTTCTCGCCGAAGTGAGGTCCGAGCGCCACCAAGCCAACCAGAACGATCACAAACGAAGCGGCAAACATGGCGACGGAACCTTCTAAGGACTTTGGCTCACGTCCCAGCCGAAACCGGTGAGGGTTCCGGACATTTTCGCCGACGAGAGCAGCTACCGTGTCCGCCAGTCCCAGGACGAGCATCGCCAAGACGATGATCAGCGGGTGCCTGTCCCACTGCCAGTACAGCAACGCGATGAAGGCCAGTGGGAAAAATACCGTACCGTACGTCTGGCGTTCCGTGCCGTGCATTCCCTGGAAAAGCCGAAAGCGGACGCCGACGTAGTTCACGACCACGAAGATGCTGGCCAGCACCACAAGGGGCGCTTTTTGCTGAAACAGGAAGGGCGTCGTGGCAACCAGTAGGGCCGTAATCACGTGCACCGACTTGCGCGTTACCTCCGGCGCCCAGTGCAACGCACGGCGGACGACGTCAGCCGCGCCCACCAGCGCGAAAAGGACCACAAAAAATAACCCGAAGTACGCCCAATCGCTCATGCTTTCCCTTGCGCCCTGAACCTCATTGAAACGCTACGTTCAGGCCTAACTTTAGCGATTTTTCGGCTTAAAGTCAATAGAGGCTTGGCGAAACAGCAACGCCGAGCCCTGAAGTGCTCGGCTATTTCAGATGAAAACCGACTCAAGTCCGTTCTGTTTCGGGTTTTTGTCAGGTTTCCGGTACGGGTAGCGTTTGTCCGGAGTCTGAGGCTTCCTGCGAGTTGGCGAAGGAGATACTGGAGACAATTGGGGATAAGGGGATTCCTGGGACACGACGTTTCTCGCTGCGTTTCGAGTCGCTTTTTGGAGTGCGACAGCTCGCTCCCGCTTTCTGATTTGGAGTGCAACGATTCCTGTCGTTGCTTGGTGGCGCTCTGCACCGCCACAACGCCGAGCACTCAAGTGCCCGGCTAATTCAGATGTAAA
>JAADFT010000536.1 GCA_013152765.1 Calditrichota bacterium
GAATCTGCCGGTCTTTCTCCGCCACTACAAAGCCAACCAGGCGCTTGCCGCCGGAACCGTCGTCGAGGGCGAGCGCGATTGCCTCTGCCACCTCAGGCTCCGCAGCCATGGCGGCTTCCACCTCGCCCAGCTCGATCCGGAAGCCGCGCACTTTCACCTGGTGGTCCACCCGCCCGATGAACTCGATGTTGCCGTCAGGCAGGAAGCGAGCCAGATCACCGGTCCGGTAAAGCCGCGCGCCCTCTTCACCCGAGAATGCGTCCGGGATGAACTTTTCGGCGGTCAGATCCGGCCGCCCCAGGTAGCCGCGCGCCACGCCGACGCCGCCGACGTAAATTTCGCCCGGCACCATCGCCGGCACCGGCTCGAGTGACGGGCTGAGAATGTAGATCCGAGAGCCGCCCGTCGGCCTGCCAATCGGCAGACTGGTGGCCCCGGAGCGCCCATCCCAGTCGAAGGCCGTGACACCAATCGTGGCCTCGGTGGGACCGTAGGCGTTGATGAACTTCCGGCCCTTGCTCCAGCGCTCTGCCACGTCCGGCGGGCACGCCTCGCCGGCCGAGACCACCACACGCAGGTCCGGCAGATCCTGTTCCGGCAAAACGGCCAGCACCGACGGCGGCAGGGTTACGTTGGTGATCCGCCAGGTCCGCAGCGCGTCCAGCAGATCCCGACTGCTGAGCAACATGTCGGCGTCGGCCATGTACAGCGTCGATCCGGAGGTCAACGCCGTGAAAATCTCCGAGACAGAAGCGTCGAAGCTGAAAGAAGCGAACTGCAGCACCCGGCTTCCTTCGAAGATTTCGTAGCGGTCCAGTTGCACGTCGATCGTGTTGCTCAGGCCCCGGTGTTCCAGCATGACGCCTTTCGGCCGCCCTGTGGACCCGGAGGTGTAAATCACGTAAGCAAGGTTTCTCGGATCGACCAAGACCCCGAAGGGTGCGCCGTCGAGCGACTCGATTTCTGGCCAGTCAGTGTCCAGACGTACGGTTGCACCGTCAAATGCGGGCAGACGGGCCAGCAACCGCTCTTCCGTGATCAACAGGTCGGCGCTGGCATCCTCCAGCATGTAACGAAGCCGCTCCACAGGGTAAGACGGGTCCAGCGGCAGGTACGCCCCACCAGCCTTCAACACCGCCAGAGCAGCCACCACGGTTTCCAACGAGCGTTCGAGGGCGATTCCAACAATCTTTTCAGGACCAACAACACCGCGGTCGCGCAGGTAGCGCGCCAGGCGGTTAGCCCTCGCCTCGAGCTCCGCGTACGTCAGCTGGCCTTTCCGCGACACAACGGCCAGCCTGTCGGGATGAGCCTTGGCTTGCGCAGCGAACTTGTCCTGCACAGGCTCAAAAGCAGCACGTTTCTCGGTGCGCGGCGCCGACCAGCCCTGTACCAGTGTCTTCTCATCGTCGGTGAGCATCGGCATGGTGCCCACACGCTGGCGTGGGTTTTCTACCGCAGCCTGCAAGAGACGCCGGTAGTGCGCCAGCATGCGCTTCACCGTGGCCGGCGCAAACAGGTCCGTGTTGTACGTCAGCGAGGCGCCGAGCTCGTCTCCAACTTCAGCGGTCATCAGCGTTAAGTCAAAAGGCGCAATTCGCTGCTCGACGGAGACCGACTCGAGCGGGATTTCACCGAGTTGCATTTTCACGCCAGACGTACCAAGGGCAAAGGACGACAGCCCCTGATCGTACAGCAGATGTGCCCGCTGTAGAATGAACATGGTCTGGAACAGCGGTGTCCGGCCCGCGTCGCGGTTCGGCGCGAGTTTCTCCACCAGCAGCGCGATCGGGTAGTCCTGGTGTTCGAGAGCTCCAGCAACAACGTGCTTGAGTTCTTCCACCAGGTCGACGAAACGTTTGTTCTCAGTCACCTCGCTGCGCAGAGCAACCGGGTTGACAAAGTAACCCACCGTGCCTGCGAATTCCGGACGCGTGCGCCCTGTGCTCGGTGTCCCGACGACCAGATCCTCCTGCCCCGTGTAGCGGTGCAGCAGCACCTTGTACGCGGCCAGAAGCGTCATGAACAGCGTCACGCCGTGCTGGTCGCTCAATTCCTTCAGCTTGCGGGTCAGGTCCCGACCGAGGCCAACGGTCTCCACGGCGCCGTTGAATGTCTGGGCCCGAGGTCGCGGAAAGTCCGTCGGCAAGTCCAGCAGCGGAATGTCGCCCGCCAGGCGCTCCTGCCAGTAAGTCCACAGCTTTTGTCCCTCCGGCCCTTCCAGCAGATTGCGGTGCCACCGAATGTAGTCCACGTACTGAGCCTCGAGAGGCGGCAGGATGCTGGCGCTGTCCGAAGAACCGTAGAGCCTGCCCACCTCGTCCGTGATCACGGCCAGAGACCAGAGGTCGACGACGATGTGGTGCGCCGCCAGCAGAAGCGTGTGTTCATCTCGTCCCTGCGAAAACAGGTGCACGCGGAAAAGTGGCCCTTTCTCGAGGTCGAAGCCACGGTGCGCTTCCTCCAGCAGCCGCGAACGCAACGCCTCCTGGTCACCGGGTGGAAGCTGCTCGTGCTCGAACGCCACCGTGCCGCTTGGCTCGACGATCTGGACCGGCTCGCCCGCCCGAGCATCGAATCGGGTGCGCAACATCTGGTGCCGGTCTACCACCGTCGCGAAGGCGTCTCGCAGGCGTTCCACGTCGATCTCGGCCGGAATGCGCACTGCGTAAACGGGGTTGAAAATGCTGTCGGGCGACACCTGGTGTTGCACCCACATGGCCTTCTGGCCGTAGGAAAGCGGGAATTCGCCCGTGGCCTGTTCCTCACCCTCAACGGTAACCGTAGTAGGCACAGCGGCCTGCTCCAACAAATCCGCCAGTTCCGAGGCCAGTTCGGAAACGGACTTGCCCTCAATCAGCGAGGCAACTGGCAGGCTAACGCCCAAGGCTTTGTCCACGCTCGCTTTGAGCTCGATCGCCATGATCGAGTCCAGACCAAAGGCAGTGACAGGCCTGTCGACGTCCACCTGCTCGGGCGTCAGCCGAAGTACCGAGGCCAGGCGGCTTCTCAGCGCGTTGAGCAGCGCTTCTCGTCTCTCTTCGGGCGCAGCGCGCAGAAGAGCCTCACGATCCAGCTCTGCCGTCTCAGGCACGCTCTCGGCGGCCTCAGCAGTGCTGCTGAGTTCGCGAATCTCCTCTTCAGGGAGTGGCTCAGCGCCGAGC
>JAADFT010000537.1 GCA_013152765.1 Calditrichota bacterium
GGAAAAACCGCGCAGAGTTCCCGGTCTACTCGGGCGAGTCTAAAGCAGGTGGCTCAGGTGAAAAGTTGCTGCGAGGTCTGCGATTTGTTTCGGGCTGCCTCTTCAAACGGGAGTTCGGAAGAAGAGGCTGGAGGGAATCCGCAGGCCAGCCGAGAGGCACAGGAAAACAGCAATCGCCCCCCACAAGTCAAGTTTACCCCCTGAACACCGCCCCCAAGCACTTCTGCAGACTTCGTGGCAGGGCTCTCCGGCAATTCTTACACTTCGCTACTCGAAGCGGCTTTTGTGAGAGTTCCCCTCACCTCCTCAGTGCAGAGCCTTCGTCGCCTCCGTCACCGAGGGTTCTGCAGTTCGCGTCGGAGCGCCGACGTGGTGAACCGGCGTGCCGCCCTCGGCGACCGGCAGGCGGACGGTAAATGTCGTGCCACGTCCGAGCTCGCTCCGGACGGAAATGTCGCCGCCTTCCCGGCGGATGATCGTGTGGGAAATGTACATCCCGAGCCCGGTCCCTTCGCCGGCTGGCTTCGTCGTGTAAAATGGCGAGAACACGTGCGGCAGGGCCTCCTCCGGGATTCCGTGCCCGGTGTCGGAAAACGCCACCTCGATGTCCTTCAACTCCGGCGAAAGGCGGGTGGAAATCGTTAAGCGCCCTCCGTTCGGCATGGCCTGGATGGCGTTCAGGATGATATTCAGAAACACCTGTTTCAGCGAATCCAGGCTGAAAATGGCAGGCGGCACTTCGCTGTACTCACGCACAACCTCGATGTTCTTCGACGACAGCTCTTTCTCGATCAGCGACAGGGTGCTGTCGATCAAGCGATTCACGTCGATTTGCTCGCGCTCGTACTGGGAGTGGCGCGAAAACTCCAGCAGGTTGTTGATGATTTTCGAAGCCCGCTGCACATTCTTGCGGATGATTTCCAGCTTGTTGCGGCTCTCCGGCGCTTTCTGAGACAGCTCCAGCTCGAGAGCGTAGCGGGCCGCTTCGATGATGTTCAGCGGGTTTCGGAGTTCGTGGGCGATTCCCGAGGCCAGCAAGCCGATTGTGGCCAGCTTCTCAGCCTTGATGAGCTGCTTCTCCAGGCGCCGCTGCTCGGTCACGTCCTTGGCGTGTTCAACCACCATTTCGACCCGGCCGTCCAGGCCGAAGAGCGGGTACGTCCAGATGTGGTACGTCCGGTCGCCCTTGCTCCACTCCCGAAACTGGGAGCGACCGGTGCGGAACGTCTCGGGCACCGGACACTGCTCGCAAAAACCGGCGATGCCCACCACCCCTTCGCGGCAGTTGCGGCCAACCAGCTTCTCTGGCGGAAGACCACGCCACTCGGCCAGCTTCCGGTTGACCATGACCAGCTTGTAGTCCGAATCCACAACCAGAATGAAGTCGGTGATGCCGTCGAACAGCGTCTGCAAGCGGCGTTTGCTCAGGAGGATCTGCTGCTCCAGGCGTCGTTTCTCCGTCACGTCGCGCGCGATCATCAGCAGCACCGGCTTGCCGCCGTGCTCCACTGTGGTCAGACTCACGTCAACGGCGATCTCGTTGCCGTCCGCCTGAAGCAAGTTCAGCTCGTTGCTGATGGCCTGACCCCGTTCCAGCGCCACCTCGTACAGCCGCTGGATGATGGACTTTTGCTCTTCCGGCACCAGATCCTCGAGGCTGCGCGACAGCAACTCATGTCGGCTCAAGCCCGTCATCCGCTGCGCAGCCAGGTTCGTCTCGACGAGACGATTTTGCTCCAGGTCCTCGACAAAAATCCCTTCTGTGGCGTTCTCGAAGAGCAGTCTGTAGCGCTCTTCCGACGTGCGCAGTTGCTCCTTGAGGCGGTAGCTTTCGATGGCGGTACGAAGCACCCGTGGAACAAGTCGTTCGTACCCCTTCTCTTTGATGATGTAGTCGTACGCCCCCTGCTTCATGGCCTGAACGGCGACGCGTTCGCTGCCCTGCCCTGTCACCACGATCACGGGCATCCGGTAGCCGCGTTCGGAAATGGTGCCAAGGATTTCGAGGCCGTTCATGCCGGGCAGGTCGTAATCCAGGATGACGGCGTCAACCTGGGTGCGCTCCAGGACCTCGAGCCCTTCTTCACCGCTGCTCGCTTCCAGGATTTCCAGTGCTGGATCGAAACGTTTCAACCGGATGCGAAGCAGTTCCGCCTGGTCCTCGCGGTCCTCAACGAGCAAGACGCGCACGCTCGAGTCGCTCATTTTGCCTCTCCTCGTTCCCGGGCCAACGTCCGTGTGGCCCGCCTTGGCCGTCGCGCCAAAGTGAAGTAGAAGCAGGAGCCCACATTCCTCCTTGAACGGACCCACACCTCCCCGCCGTGATTCTCCACAATCCGCTTCACAATGGCCAGACCGAGCCCACTTCCCTCCACATCTCGCTTGTTGCCGAGTCGACTGAACATCTTGAACAGGCGATCCCGACCGCGTGGCGGGATGCCCACACCGTTGTCTTTGACCCAGAATTTGTGAAAGATCTCGTCGTCCGCGTAGCCCACCTCAACCAGCGGCGTCACATCCTTGCGGGCGTACTTTAGACCGTTGCCAATCAGATTCACGAACACGGTCAGCAACTGATTTCGATTTCCGTACACGACCGGCAGATCTGTCACCGTCTCAACCCGCCCGCCGGTCTCGCGAATGAGGTACTGCAGCTCCCAGACGCTTTCCTCCACCAGCTCGCCGACGTCGACCGACTCCATTTCCTCCCGCCCGACCCGGATGCGGGAGAACACCAGCAAACTGTTGATCAGTTGCTCCATCTGGTCGACGTTGCGAACGATCCGGTCCAGGTAGTTGCGCCCCTCTGGCGAGAGCGAGCTGGCGTGGAACTCCTGCAGCAGCGAAGAGAATCCGCGCAGCGAAATCAACGGCGTTTTCAGCTCGTGGGAAACGGTGTAGAAGAGGGACTGCAGCTCCTCCTCTTTCGCCGCCAGTTCTTTGTCCTTGCGTTTCAGCTCCCGACGTGCAGCGCGCAGCTCTTTCTCGAGCCTGCGCAACGGGTCGCTGCCGGTAAACGTTGCTGCTTCCATGGGTGCGACCCCCGCTACTTGCACCATAACTCAACCCTCCCGTTTGGGAATGGAAAAGTAGAACGTGGCGCCCTGCCCTGGCTCCGACTCGACCCACACACGGCCGCCGTGGGTTTCCACAATTCGCCTCACGATCGCCAGACCGATCCCTGTCCCCTCGCCCTCTTCTCTCGCCTCCACGCGATGGAAAAGGCCGAAGATCTTGTCCTGGTGCTCCTTCGGAATACCGACGCCGTTGTCGCGGACGTAGAAGACAACCGAATCTTCGGCGTCGCGCCAGCCGATTTCGATCCGCGGGTCCTTGCGTTTGCCCAGGTACTTCACCGCGTTCGAAATCAGGTTCGTGAACACCTGGTTGATCTGGTCGGGATCGCAGACGATTTCGGGCAGGTCTTCAGCCACACGGACTTCGATGCCCTTCTCCTGGATCCGGTAGGTGTAGTCCGAGAGCACCTCGTCCACGATTTCCTTGGAAGAAACCTTCTCGTAAGGCCGACTGAGGCGTCCCACCCGCGAAAACTCCAGCAGGTCCTCGATGAGCCGCTCCATCTGAGCCACGTTTTTCAGAACGCGTTCGAGGTACTGCCGCGCCTCGTCGTCCAGAATCTCGGCGTAGTCTTCGAGCACCAGGGAAGTGAAGCCCTGAATGGACACGATCGGCGATTTCAGATCGTGGGTGACCGTGAAAACGAAATTCTCCAGTTCTTCGTTGGCCCGGCTCAGTTCCTCGGCTGTACGCCGGGTCTGCTGGTAGAGGCGCGCGTTGTCAATGGCGCTCGCAGCCTGGTTGGCAACGGTGGTGATCAGGTGCAGATCCCGCTCGGCCGGTTTCCTCACCGTGTCCCAGAAAACCGAGAGAACGGCAATCGGCCGACCGCGCGAAATGACCGGCACTCCGAGAAACGAGCGCAGTTTGGGGGCTCCGCGCGTCTTCTTGGAAAGCATCGGCGCCAGGTCTTCGACCACCACAGGGCGGCGCTCCTCGATGATCTTCTTCACGGCGTTGGCGTACTCGCCGTTCGGCAGGGCTCCGCGCCACTCGTCCGCACTGACCACCGTGCTGGACAGCGGCTCGTAGTTCTCCACAAACTGCAGTGTACACACGCGTGCGTTCATCGCCTTTGCCGCCGCCTTCACGATGTGGTCCAGCACCTCGTCCACTTCCAGCGAAGACGTAACGGACTTGCTGACCTCGGCCACCACCGAGAATTCGCGCACGCGTTCGTTGGCCTCTTCGAACAGGCGCGCGTTTTCGATGGCGGTCGCGATCTGGCTGGCGATCTGCCGCAGAAATTCCAGGTGTGTAGGCCTGAACGCCTGACGGTCGAGGCTGGCCAGTTCGAACGTGCCCAGGTACTTGCTCCTCGACAGCAAGAGCACGTTGATTTTCGACTGCATTTGCTCGCCGAGTTCCTGCAGTTCCTTCGGGTACACGCTTCCCTTGGCCGGGTGCACGTTCAGCCAGCCGAGGTCGCCTTTGCCGAAGCGCCGCCAGGCCGACTTTTTCAAATTCTTGCCGATCCGGTCGGAGACAACGGTGAAGAGCTGCACCTCGTCCGGTCGTTTGCCGAACAGCGTGATGCAACCCTCGTCGTAGTCAATCACTTTCTTCGTCTCAGCGAACGTGGCCCGAATCACCTCTTCCAGTTCGAGATTCGAGCTGATTGAGTTCGTGATCTGGTTCACCGCCGCGATGTGGCGCGACTTCTCGCCTAAGGTGCGTTCCAGCTCCAGGTTTTCCAGGATCAGGCCGACGAAGTTGCCCGCGGCAGAAATGAGGGCCACGTCGAGATTGTGCACCTGCACACCGCGAGGAAAGTAGAGCGCCAGGGTACCCATGGCCTGGCTGCGGCCTTGCAGCGGCACAATCACCGCACCCTCGTAGCCGAGCCGTTCGGCAACGGGGCGCCAGCGTTCGAATTCCTCCTCGTGCCACACGTCCGGTACAAACAGGGGCTTCCCCTCGTGAATCACGCGGTCGTGGGGTCCCTCAGCTAAACCCGCAAGCCAGGCGTTCGCCGGCACACCTTCGGGCACGCGCTCGCCGAAAATCTCGGCCAGTTCCAGCCTTAGCTCGCCCTGAGTGCCGTCCTGGCGCATCAGCACCGCGCCGTAACGAGCGCGCAGGGTCGTTCCCAGCCCCAAGAGAACCGTGCGCAGGGCCTCCAGCGAGCCCTTCGTTTTCAGCACCTCCAGGGCCCGGCGCAACACGTCTTCGAGCGCCAGCAAACGCTCTTCGGCCTCCTTTTCGAGCTGGCCACCCGGCACAAGCGGGTTGAACAGCACAAGCAGGCGGTTCACGTGTGCCCCAGCAGGCGGCAGAGCGCGTACGGCGGCTTCGATGTAACGTCCGTCGGCGTTGCGCAGGGTCGCACGCCCCTGCACAGCCCTCCCGGCCTCCTTTGCAGTGTTCAGGAGCTGCATCAACCCCGGCATTGATTCCGTCTCGACCGCCCTTTCCAGGCTCAACTGCTCCAAATCCTTGGCCTCGTACTTGAGCAACTCAGCCAGAGCCGGGTTGGCCTCCTCGATGACCCGCTCCCGCAGGTTCACCACTGCGGCCGGGGTGTGCACAAAGCGGAAAAGCTGCTGGTAGCGCGAAAGCCAGAGCTCGTGGGCCCGCTCGCTCTCCTCCTTCAACCGTTGCTGGCGCGCGCGCTCGATGGCCATCGCCAGCAGCAGGGCAATTTCCTGAGCGATGAATTCGTGGTGCCGGTTGAAGGCGTTGGGGAAAGAACTGGCCAGGTGCAAAACACCCAGCACTTCCTTGCCAAGCGAAATCGGCACGGCCATGTCGGAAAGCGCGTCCGGCGGTACGAAATACGTGTCCCCTTCCGGCAGGTTTTCGTGGCCTCCCAGATCGGACCGGATGACAGGCCGGTTCTCCTCCACGACCTCGCGGAGCACCGTCTGCGCCAGGGGCACCATGGCCCCCTGGTCGCCGATGATCGTGTCGCGATTCAGGGCTGGCGAAATGGTGAGAATCTGCTGGCTTTCGTCCACGAGCAAGACCAGCACCTGATCGACGGGAAGCAGGTCCGTCAGGCTACGTTTGGCAATCTGGAAGATTTCCGGCAAATCGCCGCGCGCGGAGATCGCCTCTACCAGGGTCGCAACAGCCGCGATCCTGTCAAGACCTTCTGGTTCGATACTGCCCAGTGTCGATCGATTTCCGTCCACTGCGAACTTAACTCCTCCCTCGGCTTGGGGCTTCCGGTTCGTCCCATCCCTGCGGGTAAGTCGCCACGGCACGGACCGAGTAACCCGCACCTTCGAACTCCCGTAGCTTCTTCAACTTACCGGAGCTCAGTGTTTCCGGCTCCCCTCCTGCTCGTCGAACGCCCCCGCAGGCAAACGGATCCCTCGCGTGCTGGCGACCAGCCGCGGCCTAACTTGCAAAGCCCGTGCCTTGGAGTTCACACCGCGGGAGAAACAAATCCCCGTTGCCTCCGAGCTCGAGCCGTGCGGGCAACGTGGTGGGATGTTTCGATCCCTGGCTGCGACGGCTTGCACTCCGGCAAAGCAGGAGCAGTTTCGAGACACAGGCGCGGGTTGGGCGATCGTGCTCTGACGGATTTTCGCGTGAAAAGCTGGTCTGAATCCGCGGAAGAATGCAGAAGGGATTCGGAGAGAACGCAGATTCCCAGGAACAAAGGCAAACGGACGGGAAAAGCAGCGCATGTTGACTTTCCCGACACCAGAATCTCCCCCCGGCTTCGCCCCCCGAACACGCTGAGCGCCCGGAGAGAAGCGTTGCTTCAAATACTCAACGAAACAGCGCTTTCGCCTCGTTCAAAATGACCGGCACAACCTCGTCCAGCGTTCCCTGCAGGCGAGCACCAGCGGCGTACGGATGCCCGCCACCGCCGAACTTGTTCGCCAGATCGTGCACGCTCACCCTGCCCTTGGAGCGAAGGCTGATCTTGACGAAGCCCTCGGCCGTTTCGGCGAACATGATGGTGACCTCGACACCCTGGATGCTCCGAGGCATCTCGGGCAGATTCTCGGTCTCCCAGTAGGACGCGTTGCAGCGTTTCAACATCTTCTGCGTCACGCGAAACCAGGCGATTTTGCCGCCGTTCTCGAAGTGAAGGTCCCGAATGGCTTCTGCCAGCAGGCAAATCCGGCCCGGCGAATTCTGCTCGTACACGCGCTCGTAAATTTCCAGGAACGGCACACCTTTCTCGATCAACTCGGCTGCCATCCTGTGCGCCTTCGGGGTCGTGTTGGTAAAACGAAAGGACCCTGTGTCGGTGAGTACGCAGGTGTACAGCGCCTCTGCCAGGGTTCCCGAGACCCGGGCTCCAGTGCGTTTGGCCAGGTCGAAAACAATTTCGCCCGTGCAGGAAGCGCCGCGGTCGATCGCCATCAGGTGGGCAACCTGGTCGCTCACAATGTGGTGATCGATGCAAACGCGGTAAACGTCGCTGCGCTGAAGGGCCTTGCCCACATCCCCGAGGCGGGCCCAGTCGCTGATGTCGAGAATGATGACCAGATCGGCTTCCTGGATGATTGGCTCGTGACGGTCGGCGTCGAAGTGTTCAATCCAGCCGCGAACATTCAAAAAATCGTAGAGCTTCGGCGTCGGCGAGTGGTTGAAAATGTGAACCTGCTTGCCCTTCTGGGCCAGGATTTCGGAAACGGCCACCTCGGATCCGATGGCGTCGCCGTCCGGGTTAACGTGTGTCGTAATGACAATTCGCTCGGCCTTCTCCAGCCTGTCGGTGAGCTCCTGCCAGACGTGCTCCTCGATCATTTAACCTCCGTCCAGGTGTAGCCGGTGTTTCCGGAAATGTCGGTAGCGCGCAACGCCACCACCTGCCCCGTGGCGCTTCTCGGTAGCGGCACGCGGAAACGTTCGTGCTGGGTGTCGCAAAGGCCGTCAACGGGCGCCAGTTTCTGCCATTCACCGGCATCCACCGCAAGCCGCACAGAGCTCAGACGGCTGAGCGCATCCGTCACCTCGAACTCCAGCCAGATCTTGCCCTTCTCCTTCACGACCTTAAGCCCACTGAAAACGGGCGCTGAATGATCGACAACGAACTCCGCAGTGGCTGGCGCGCTCTTTCGGGCTACGCCGGGCGGGTTCTCAGGACTGTCGCTGGCAACCACCCGCACGCGGTAACGGCCTTCCGGCAGTGTACGCGTGTCCACAGCGTAGGCGCTTTCCGCCAGTTTGTGTCCCAGGCTTTTCCACCGCTTCCACGCTTCGTGTCGGATGGCCACGTCGAAGACCAGCTTGTCGGCGTTGGGATCTTCAAAAGACCACCGGATCGTGCGGTAGCCGAGCTTGGTCTTTTTGTCGCCGAGCGACTTGGGAGTAGCCAGTCCCTCACCCGGGGCTGCTTCTTTGGCGCTGCTCGCCGTCGCGGCTCCGGTGTAGTAGATGTTCGGCCCGTACACGGTTACTTCGGTTACGCGCGGCGGTGCGTTCTTTGTGAGGTACGTCAGTGCCACGTCGCTCACCTCGAAATTCTGGCCCCCCTTCATGACCAGCTTCCACTGCAGAAACCGTCCAACCGGCGAGTCGACGTGTTCCCCCCTGGCATCCCGCAACGGACCCTGCCACGGACTCCAGGTCTCGTCCGGTTTTTTCGTGTTTCCCGAGCGCGTGTAAAGCTCCGCGCTACCGTTCCCGTGCGCCTGCCACATCATGCTGCCCCAGCGAGAGGGAAGCTTGGCGTCGTAAACCGGCGAAACGTACTGACCCCTGCGGTTCTCGCGGTCGCGCAGTGCCACCAGCCGCCCTGGATTTGCCGTGCAGCCCACAATCTCGTTTCCGACTTTGAGCAGTCGCACCACGTGCGACGGGTCGAACTTGCCCAGGTAATCTTTGTCGCCGTTGCGGCTAAGTCGGTAAACCTTTCCCGAAGCGCCCGTACCTACCAGACAGGTCGAATCGGTTTCAGGCAACACCGTGTAAACCTGTTCGTCGGTGGAACTCCAGATTTTCTCGGCAAAGCCCTGGCGGTCCAGCCGGAACACTTCGCTCCTCTGCTTGGTCTCGCTCAGAATCGAAAGAAGTCGCTCCGTTGTAGAGCTGGTGCTGCTGCTCGCCTTGCTGGTCCCCGGCGTTTTGGCCGGCACCTTTCCCAAGGTGGCAGCCAAGATCTCGCCCGAGGGCGTAAGCGCCAGTTGAACCACTTCCTCAAGGGAAGCGTCGTACAGCACCCGAACCTCACCGGCAGGGCTCAGCATGTAAATGATGCCGTTGTCCGAAGTACCGACGTAGACGTTGCCGTCAGTGTCAACTGCGAGACAACGTACGTGCTGGTCGTTTGTTCGCAGCAGCGTGTCCACTTTTCCGGAGGCTTGCACGCGGTAGAGCCGTCCCTTTTCCCCGGTTGCCACCAGAATGGAACCGTCCGGCCCTTTCACCACATCCCAGATGTACTTGTCCGGCGGGTCAAAAACTACCTGCGGCTTGCCGGACGTGCCAATTCGGTAGAGTTTGCCGTCCGGCGACGTTCCGGCCAGAAACGAAGCCCCGGCTTCTCCGCAAAGGGCACTGACAACCGCCTCGTCAGCGTCGAAAACCAGTTCGGCTTTGCCACTTGCGAGATTTACCCTGAACACCTGGCCTTCCGAACCAACGGCCGCCAGCACGGTGTTTGCGCGTTCCGGGATCACATCCCAGATGTACGGCGTCTCAGGGGTCCAGAGCGTCGAAAGCTGGTAGCCGAGCTTCAAAATGCCGCGCTCGTTGACCGCAATTCCGTTCGTTTTGCCGTCCTTGAGAAAATCAAACGAATCGAACGTTTTGCGTTTCGCCGAGGAGGCCCACGCAGTCTGCCCCCAGATCAGGGCCAACACAGCGAGCCACCGCACAAAGGAGCTACTTCTCATTTTCGCCATCCGTCACTTTGAGTGAAATGGTTCGGCTACCGCTCACCTCGTACCCAAGGTCCACAAATCTGTCCACCAGGACCCTGCTGCGCACAGAACTCACGCCGCCTGCGTCCCGGCGCGCGTTCAGAATCCCGATCAGAGAAGGCGGTAGTGCAGGCAACTCCTGTCCGCCCATCTCAGCACCGACCTCGTTCACGCGAACCTGCAGGTACAGGCGATCGTTGCGCCGCTGGGTGTTCAGGATGCGTACAAGCTGGTCGAAACTCTGCGGACGAAAACGGAAAGGGAAATTCCGCATGTCCGAGCGGGTCAGTTCCTTTGCTCCTCCGATTGTCACGCTCAGCCGGCTGCCGGGCGTCAGGTTCTCCGGCACGCGGTAACGAAACACCTGCTGCACCTTCTTGCCCTCCAGCGTCAGCAGGGTGGCCACGAAAGTCACCGAATCACCTGGCTGCACCGAACCGCGGTCATGCCAGACACGCAGCAGCACGGCCCTGCGACTGCGCGGAAGGATCTCCACTGAAAGACCCAGGCTGTCCACACGCACGGGTCTGAAGGGGTTGAGCATCAACGAAGCGAGGCTGGAGGCCACGCTCATCGTGGCCCGCAAAGCGTCGTCCATTGGCGACATGAACCCCGCCACCTCCTGGCGAGCGTAGAAGTCGTCGAAATGCACGGTGTACGAACCGTTCACTTTCAGAACCCCACGAAGTCGCAGGCTGTAGTCGCCGCCGCTCATCCGCGCAGACTCAATGGCGTTGATCAGGACGACGCGAAGGTAGAAGGGCATCATGACGCGCAGTGAAGGGCCAAGCGCCGCACGAAAGTGGAACTCTTTCGGTTCCAGGTCGGCTCCGCGGCAGGTCACGGTTACCGGAGTCAGCGGGGGGAGCTTGCCGATCTCGCCGTAGGACCCGGACAATCTGTCCTGGTAGAACGTACCTGCCAAACCAGTGAGCACAGGGAATTTGTTCGATCCCAGCGGGCTGGCAATCGTGGTCGCGATTTTGACGGTACCCAGCGGGAACAAGACCGGACCGGTGTCGAACACCGGGTGGCCAAACGCGAGGATGCGGTTGCCGTCCCGCCAGGTGATGGTGCCCACCACGTCCAGGCTCATGTCGCCGTCCACCAGTACGAGGGCGACTCCGGCTCCGGGTACAAGACTGCTGTCCGCCAGGGCGCCGGCTTCCGAGGCCGAACCGCTACCACCCTGAGCCACCTGGAACCCGAGGTTAGCGAGAAGAGGTTTCGCCCACTGCAGCACCGGCTGGCTGAAGCCGGACATCACCAGCAGATGCGGCCAGGGCTGGAGGCTTGCGCCTTCGCCCGAAACAGAACCACCCAGGACGTTCAGGAAGGGATCGTTCTCGGTTACGCCCAACGCGGTGTTCAAGAATGGCTGCATTGGTACCGCAGCCTGCCCCCACAGAGCCGACCGCCGCTCCTGCCGTTTGACCACCGGCAGCATCTGCTCGATAGGCATGATGCCGGCGAGGGCTTCTTTGGTGAACACGCCAAAACGGTAGGCAACCGCTCCCAGGAGTTTGCCATCGATGTACACCGGACTGCCACTCATCCCGGCTGCTACGCCGGTCTTCTCCACGTTGGGCCCCACGAGTCTCGCCAGCACGATGTCCTGCTGTGGGTAGTAGTTCCGGATCACGTCGATGATTTCGACGCCGAATTCTTCAATTTCCGTTCCGGAGAAAACAGTTTTGCCAACGCCCCGCATTCCCGGGCGGATGTCGTCCACGGAAATGGTTGGTGTGGCGCAAAAGCCGAGAACGGCGGGTAACAGGAGCACCCCCAGTGCACCCAACCAGCTAAGCTTTCGAAGCATCATTCGCAATCCCAAGATCGGCAGAAACAAACAGGGGTAGGAAGCGCGCCGCGGCGCCCTCCTACCCCAGTCCACTGGTCAAAGCTGCAACAGATGTGGTGCAAGTGTGAGTAAGCCCCGCAGCCTTCCACCTGCGTCAGTCGGCTTTCACAATGCAGTCGACGGGGCAGACCTCCACACACTGCGGGCTGTCGTAGTAGCCTTCGCACTCGACGCAGAGGCTTTCGTCGATCACGTACGTGTCTTCACCTTCGCTGATCGCACCAACCGGGCACTCCGGTTCACAAGCACCGCAGTTGATACAATCCTCGGCGATGATCTTCATTGCCATGGTTCTGCCTCCTTGGTCATTGCGTTGGGGTTCCTACCTCACTGTCGGCCGGAAATCACAGAATGGCTTCAACCGTGGCCATCTCAGTGCGAGAATTCGCGCGAATATACGAATCAATCGCTGGATAAGCAAGTCAAAAGCGGAACTACTACTTCCCGCCGCTTTTGCCGAGCGGGGTAGCGAACCTCGGAGGGACACGCTTTTGCGCGTCCGGGGTCGGCTGTGACAACGCCGCGGAGTGAACTCCCCAGCTGCGCTTACCCGTCCGCCTGCGCGGACGGTCCCGTAGAGCGAGCTTTAGCTCGTTGAGGAAGCTGCGTTTGCGCCGCTCCGCCCCGGAATGAATTCCAGGGCTAATTCAAATGGAAACCCACCGAGGTGGGTTCGACCTGTGAAAAGGCACCGAACG
>JAADFT010000538.1:0-2805 GCA_013152765.1 Calditrichota bacterium
CTGGGGTGCAACAACTCCCGTCATTCGTTCTCCGTGCCCTTCCTCCGTGCGCTCGGTGGCTCTGTGTGGTTTGGTGATTTGGTTTCGCCTCTCCGCCCGGATGTCAGGCATTCCTAAGCCCCGATCACGGGGCGACTTCCGTTCGTAACCCGGGGACCTAATCCTCAGACAAAAAACCACGTTGCGCTTGGCCTTGGGGTTCGCTAAATTCTCTAGCAGTCAAGGGGCGCTGAGGAGATGCGTGTCCCAACCTCGCCAGCTCGTTGAACGTAACAACATTGTCTTCGTCGGTTCGCAACTCAGGAGGTCAGGGATGGCAGAGTGCAAACACTACCAGGAGAATCTCAGTCGCTGCAACTGCACCTACGAACCGTGTTCTCGGAAAGGCTACTGCTGCCAGTGCATCGCGTACCACCGGGCACATGGCGAACTGCCAGCGTGTTTCTTCCCAAACGACGTCGAACGCACCTACGACCGTTCCGTGCGTCGGTTCGTGCAGCTTCACTCCAGTTGATCCCGGAACAGTCACGAGGAGACAAACCGCTTGGAATTTGAAGCCATCATTTTCGATCTCGACGGAACCCTGGTAGACACCGCACCGGACGTCTGGCGCTCGGCGAACCACACCCTGCGTCGGATGGGCCTGCGCGAGATCACGCTGGAAGAGGCGCAGCGGAGCATCGGCCCCGGCCCGGACAATTTCGCGCGCATCGTGCTGCCCGAAGAACAGCTCGGCCGCTTCGACGAGTTCATCAGCCTGTTCCGACAGCACTACGCGGACCATTGCCTTGACAACACCCGTCCGTTTCCCGGCGTGATCGAGTTACTGCAGCGGCTCGACTTCATTCGCAAAGCCGTTGCCAGCAACAAACCGCGCATTTAAAAGATCCTGGATCGGCTGGGTCTGGCTCCGTTCTTCGACACGGTAGTCGGGCCTGAGGACGTTCAGCGTGTAAAACCGGAGCCGGACATGTTGCTCCTTGCCGCTGAACGCCTCGGGGCCGAACCGGCCAGGACGCTCATGGTCGGCGACACGGACAACGACATCCTGGCAGCACGACGCGCCGGGATGCCCGTCTGCGCCGTCACGTACGGTTACGCTCCCAAATCGGTGTTGCTGGCGCTGAGGCCGGATTACGTCATCGACTCGCCGCTGGAACTGCTTGAAGTTCTCGGCGTGCCCTCAGAGTCAAAGATCGCCAGCGCCGCCGCCAAGTAGGCGAAAGACCCCGCGGAACCGTGCTGGAGCCCGGCGCAAACCAGTGCAGCATCTTTTTCGTCTTGCGCGTTCGTGTAACGCAATCCAATTTGACTCGCAACCTGTGAAACACGCTGGTAGTGCCTTCTGCAGCAAATTCGATCGGAGGTTGAGCAAATGGAACTCTCGCGTAAGGAATTTTTGGAAATCTCCGGGCTCACCCTTGCGGGCCTCGGACTTGGCGGCTTGCTGCCGCGTTCCAGCTCGGCAGCAGCCGCAGCCAAAGGTTTCACGATGACCTACAAACCAATTCGCCTCTTCCTGAAGCACGCCTGGACACTGAGCCGAAACACCAGCACCTACAAAGACAACGTGTTCGTGAAACTCGAGTGCGACGGCGAATTCGGTTTAGGCGAAGCAGCCCACAACGTGCGCTACCACGAGACGCTGCAAACCACAACAGACACGCTGGAAAAGGCTCGCCCAGTCCTGGCCGAAGCCGACCCGTGGCACTTCGTGGACACGCAACTGACCATTTTCGGCCTCGTCAAAGGGCAAAACGCCGCCAAGGCGGCCATCGACATGGCCATGTTAGACTGGATCGGCAAGAAACTCGGCATCCCGCTGTACCAGTTCTGGGGCCTCGACCCGAAAAAGGCGCCTCAAACGACTTTCTCGATCGGCATCGACAAACCGGAAGTAATCAAGCAGAAAGTGCGCGAAGCGGCGCCCTACCCGATCCTGAAAATCAAAATGGGCAAAGGAAACGACGAGGAGATCCTGAAAGCCATTCGGGAGGTGACGGACAAGCCCCTCCGCGTGGATGTGAACGAAGGCTGGAAAACCAAAGAAGAGGCCCTGCGCAAGATCGAGTGGCTGGCGAAAAACGGCGTGGAGTTCGTGGAACAGCCGATGCCTGTGGACAAGTTCGAGGACTCCGTGTGGCTGAAGGAGCGCTCCCCACTGCCCATCATTGCCGACGAGTCCGTCAAAACATCGGCGGACATTCCGAAACTCGCCGAGGCCTTCCACGGCGTGAACATCAAGGTGGACAAAGCAGGTGGGTTGCAGGAGGCTTACCGGGCGATCTGGATGGCCAAGGCCGTCGGGTTGAAGACCATGCTCGGCTGCATGATCGCCAGCTCCCTGTCCATCACCGCCGCAGCGCATCTTTCGCCGCTGGTGGACTACGCCGACCTGGACGGCAACCTGCTGATCTCCAACGACCCATTCGAAGGAGTGAAGGTCAAAGACGGGTGGCTCATCCTTCCGGACAGGCCGGGCATCGGCGTGAAAGGTTCGTTCTGAGCAGCCGCGGTCAGTAGCTCATTCCGACGGACATCAGCGCGCCGAGCGGTGGTGTAGCCGTCAGCCAGCAACAACGCCGTTTCAGCGCAGGAGCAGCTCAATTTCTCAAGGCCACAAACTCAACCCGAGGGGGCAAGCATCTTCGACGCTGGCGTCCGGAAACGCACAGTGGGCGCTTCCAGTCGCCAGCGTCTCTCCAGGGTTGCGGCACGATTTCCCGGAGGTGCGCCATGCGCAAGCTCATGAAGCAACTTGTTTTCCTCACCTTTGTCCTGTGCCTCAGCCGTCCGCCTGGCTCC
>JAADFT010000538.1:2881-3550 GCA_013152765.1 Calditrichota bacterium
GCTGGCGCAGAAAGTCGACACAGCGCTTCGTCAGCACCCTGGCCCGCCATTTGTCCGCGTCTCGGCTGCGTTCCTGGAGTTCTCCAAGCCAAACATTGCTGACGCAGTTGCCGAGTTGACCCAAGCCGGCGCGGACACGGTCTTTGTGCTTCCGCTCTTCGTCGCTCCGTCCAGCCACACACTTCGCGACCTGCCCAACGTCCTCGGCCACACGGCCGATCTCGAGATCCTGGCACAGCTGGCCGACGAGGGGACAAAGATCGTCCACACACGCGCCCACGTGATCGTGGGCCCAACCCTTGCGTACGGCGACTTCCTGCAGCGCGCCCTGGTTCGCCAGACTGCTGCGCTTTCCAAGAATCCCGATTCAGAGGCTGTCGTCATTCTGGCCCACGGGGACGAAGATTTCGCACCAATCTGGGAGAAAATGCTCACGCGCGCTGGCAGCGCCGTGTGCGGCCGGACCGGCATCACCTGGTTCGACTTCGCGACGATCGAAACCGGACAAACGTTCTTGCAAAACGGGCTGCCGGTCATCAGACAGGCCTTGGACGCCCGGTCTCGTGTGCTCGTGCTGGGTCTGTACGTGAATCTGCCAGCAAGTAGGATTGCCGAGCGGTACCGCGACAAGCTTTTCGGGGCCGCTGGCAGCCTGCGCGGTCGGGATGT
>JAADFT010000539.1:0-2018 GCA_013152765.1 Calditrichota bacterium
CGAACCCGGCGTCGCTGTTGTTCTTCCCGCGAGTCCGGTTCGCCACAACCCTAACTTGCAGTCACACCCGAAACCACAACGGACGCAACTCCCCGCGCGACCGGATGCGGAGAACGCCAACCGCCGCCTAATCCCGGTCGCGCCAGCGCCGCCAGTTGGCCAGCAAAATGCTCGTCGCGACGGCCACGTTCAGGGACTCGCCTGCACCCCAGCGCCGGATGCGCACACGGTGATCAGCTTGCTTCTGAACAGCTTCCGAAACCCCTTCTGCCTCACCGCCCACCACCAGCAAAATCGGTTCGCGCACGTCCGCGGGCCAGTCCTCCTGCTCGCCGTCGGCTGCGGCAACCAGAACGCTGCCGCCGTGAGCCTGCACCGCCGCAACCTGCTCTTCCAGGTCAATCCCGACCCCGGCGGGCACGTAGAAAAGCCCGCCCATCGAGGCGCGCACAACTTTTGGATTGTGGGGATCCACGCAACCGCGGCTCAGCAGAAGCCGCTCAACACCGAACCAGGCTGCCGAGCGCCACACCGTACCAAGGTTGCCAGGGTCACGCACGTTGTCCACCCCCAAGGTCAAACCGCTCGCCCAGCGGGGCCTTTCGGGCCAGCCTGGCATTTCGACCACGGCAACCACACCCTGGCTGTGCTGCGTGTCGGCAACCTGCGCAAAACTACGCGCGTCCACACAGCGAATTCTCACACCGGCGGAATCCGCCTTCGCCAGCAAGGCCTGACCACGCGGATTCTGCGTCACTTCTTCCGTGCAGAGCAGCTCGCGGACAGGAGCGTGAGCCTCGAAGGCTTCTTCACAAAGCCGGACGCCCTCAGCGAGAAAAAGACCGGCTTCGCGCCGGCCTTTTGAGGTCTTCAACGCACGGTAACGTTTGAGCGCTGCCTTGCTGAGCTGCTCCGCATTCATGCCGTCTCCGCGCCTTGCGCAAAAGCAACCGCGCGGCTTACGCTTCCTTCAAAGCGAACAGGTCTACGAGTTTCTGCACTGCCTCTTCGCGGGGCACTGTTTCCTGCGTGCCCTTGTCCAGCCACTTCAACTGAACCACGCCTTTTTGCAGCTCCTCTTCGCCGATGATCACAGCTACCTGCACGCCGGCGCGGTTCGCATCCCGAAGCTGAGCCCGCAAGCTCTTCTGACCGTAAGTCACCAGGGCAGGCACTGCCTTGTGGCGCAGTTCGCTCACCAACCGCACGGCCTCGGCCTTGGCCTCAGAGCCCAGGTGAACCAGCAGCACATCCGGCTTCGGCGCCGGGGGCACCTCGATCCCCTGCTCCTGCAACGTCAGCACCAAACGTTCGATGCCCGACCCGAACCCGATTCCCGGCGTGGGCGGGCCGCCGAGCTCCTCGATCAGGCCGTCGTAACGACCGCCGCCGCACAGGGCGTTCTGCGAACCAATGCCCTGCACCCAGACTTCGAACACCGTCTTCGTGTAGTAGTCCAGGCCGCGCACCAACCGCGGGTTGATGTCGTACTCGATGCCAGCGTTGTCCAGGTACTGGAGAAGCTGGTCAAAGTGAGTGCGACAGTCTTCACACAGGTGGTCCCGAATGTTCGGAGCCCCGGCGATTACCGGCTGGCATTGCTCGGCCTTGCAGTCCAGCACACGCAGCGGGTTGCGCTCCAGACGACGTTTGCAGTCGTCGCAGATCACGTCCCGTTTGTCCTGGTAGTAGTCCACCAGCACCGAGACGTAGTTCGGTCGGCACTTGGGACATCCGGTGCTGTTGAGCTGCAGTCGGTACTTGCTGAAGCCCAGTTCTTCGAAAAATTGCAGTGCCAGGGAAATGACTTCAAAATCCAGGGCGGGATCCTGTTCGCCGATCGCCTCCACGTTGAACTGGGTGTGCTGGCGGTAACGCCCGGCCTCCGGGCGCTCGTAGCGAAAAATCGGGCCCACGGAGTAGAGACGCACCGGCTTGGGCAACACGTGCATGCCGTGTTCCAGGTACGCACGCATGATGCCCGCGGTGAACTCCGGCCGCAGCGTCAACGACCGTCC
>JAADFT010000539.1:2125-3975 GCA_013152765.1 Calditrichota bacterium
TCGTACCCGTACAGACGGGTCACTTTCCGAATCGCCCGCTCCACGTAGTACCAGTACGGCCACTCCTCCGGCAAAATGTCCTTGGTTCCGCGTACAGCTTTGAATCTCGGCATTCTGAGGTTCCACTCCGTCCGTTCAGATGTGGTCCAGCATTTGCGTGCTCAGGTTCTCGATGTAGTCCTTCTTGTCTTCCGGCCCCCACAGCGTGGCTGGCCAGACGGAATCCGTCCCGGTGAAGCCGGACATGCCGAGGATCCCCACGTCGTCTCCCGAAATGAAACAGGGAATGCCCTCCCGGTCCAGCACGTCCTTCACCATTTCGGCGTACAAACGACTCTTGAAGCGCCGAATTGGCACGAGCTTGCCCCGCGGCGGCTCTTCCTCGGGCAATTCGTCCACAAGCTTCACACCACAGTCGGGACAAACCTCCACACCTTCGACGTACTCGTAACGGCACTTGGGGCAAAACGGCATGACCAGTACCTCCCTTACTCCAGCGCGGGAGCCAGACCGCGCACGAAATCCACCGGCACGGTGAACGCCAGCCCCGTCCCCGGCTCGTCGAGGCTACCCATCACTTCCTCGATCGCGGAGATGAGCGGCATGATCTTCTCGTCCTCAATGACGGTGAAAATCGTTTTGTTGAACGGCCGACTCTCGGGCATGAGATTGCGCAGACCCGCAAAAATCGGGATGTCGTGGGCCAGAATTCGCCCCATGCCCACGCTGTCGAGAACCGTTGCGCCCCGGACTCCGGACTCAACGAACAGCTCGAGCACCGGCTCCAGGTACTCTTCCTTGTTCAGGACGATGAAAAGTAGTTTCACAAGAGCACTTCACCTCGTTGCCAGCGTGTCCCGCGCAGATCAAGCAGCTCCACACGGCCGCCAGATCTGTCCCCAGAGCAAGACGACGAAGCCGACTCTTGTCTCGTTCAGCGAGCCGGCCCTCTTTTTCTCCCGATCGATGCGCGGGACTCGTGAAAGCTCTGCCACCAGAGCTACATTTCGAAGAACTTGGCCTCCTCGTCCCCGATGACCTTCAGCACTTCCTGAGGTGTCTTGGCCTCCAGCAGACGCGCCCGCAGATCCGGTTTGTGCATCAGGCGCGAGATGCGGCTCAGCGCCTTCAGGTGCGGCCCCGTGATGTCCGGCGGCCCCACAAGCATGAACACAAGCCGTACTGGTTTGTCGTCCAGCGACTCAAAGTCGACGTCCTGCTTGGTGACACCGAAACTGGCAGCAAGGTCCTTCACTCCTTCCGCCTTACCGTGAGGGATGGCAACGCCGTCCCCCACGCCGGTGCTCATCACCCGCTCGCGCTCCAGAACGGCTTTCAAGATCTTCTCGCGGTCGTTTACCTTGCCTGCCCTGGCGAGGAGATCAATCATTTCCTCGATGATCTTTTCCTTCTCCGTGCTCTCGAGCGGTATTTTGATGACGTCTTCGCTCAGCAAATCCGAAAGTTTCATGTGACCTTGCTCCCTCGTAGCTCCTTGTCGTGGCTAAATTTAAAAGAAATCCACCAAATGGCAAGGCTTTTTGGGCTCGGGAACCTTTTCGCTTTTGTGCGGTGCGCCCGGCGGACACCGGAGAAGCAGCAACTCCGCAACCGCGGCTGGCTTCCTTCTTGTTCCTCCAGAAACAAACCGGGCGAACACGCTGCGAGAAACCCTCGCGACACAGGCCGAGAACCGTCCCTCGCGGGGTCCAGACGAAGCTGCCGATTTGGAGTACCGGCTACACGACCGACCGCAGCCAGACCACGCGCTTCGGCTCCTGCAGAAAACCCAGGGACCTGAGCAGCTCCACAGCGCCGGAATCGAGCACCGGTACGTCGTTCCAGAACTC
>JAADFT010000540.1 GCA_013152765.1 Calditrichota bacterium
GCTACATGCCCCTGCGAAGCTGGTATGTAGCACTCGGACGGCGCGTCTGTTCACGCAGTTCTCTGCGCGGCCTCTGTGCCCTCGGAGCCTCTGTGGTTTGTCTGCGCTTTTTCACAAGGCTCCTTGGCATCCGGTATTTTTCTGTGATTTGATGGCGGGATTTTTCTGAGATTTGATGGACACGTCGATTCTAAAACAGCGGCTGCGGAATTTTGGCTCCTACCAGGAGCTCGCAGAAACACTACGCCAAACCGGCCTGGTGAGCGTCAAATCGGTCGCGGGTTCTCTGCGGGCTTTGCTTGTGGCTACGCTTGCCGAGGATACCGGTAGACCCATCCTCTACGTGTGCGCTGAGCAAGAAGACGCAGCCTGGCAGAGAGAAGATCTGCGACAGTTTCTCGGCGAGAACGTCGTGTTTTTCCCCGAAAGCCGGTCGTTCGCGCACCTGGCTGGGACGGGTAGTCCGCTGGAGCTCTCGCAGCGGGCAGAAGCGCTGCAGGCCCTGATTAACGGTGAAGCGCGGGTTGTGGCAACCGGCGCGGTCGCTCTGGCGCAGAAACTTCCGGTGCCGGCGGCCGTGGGGCGGCAGATGCTGGAGTTGGCGGTGGGGATGCAAATGGATTTTGAAGCTCTGCCGGAGCGACTTGCGGACATGGGCTACGTGCGCGAGGATCTGGTGGAGAGCCCCGGCGAGTTCAGCGTGCGCGGTGGGATCATCGACGTGTACCCGCCCAATCGTCGCGCCCCTGTACGCGTGGAGTTCTTTGGCGACGAGATCGAGTCGCTGCGAGAATTTCGGCCGGACGATCAGCGTTCCACGGCGCAGCTTGAACGGGTTCTGCTTTTTCCACCCAGCGCCGCGGAAATGCACGGCACCGCCGCACGCGCTGCAACCCTGCTGGACTACATGCCAGAGAACACACTGGTTGTGCTCGACGAGCCCGCGCTGATTCGGGCTGAGATCGAGAAGGCGCGCGAGAAAGGCCTGGAGGGTCTGGACAGGGGCCGGACAGTGGCGGTTGAGGACCCGGAGCGGATCTTTGAGCTGTTCGAGCTTTTTCCAAGGGTGCACTTCTACACGCTGTACGCAGAAGAAGGCCCCACGGTGGAATTTGGCGCGCGCAGGCAGGAGACGCTGGGTGGAGATTTCAAGCGTTTAGCGGCACTTTTTGACGAAATCCGGTCCGAAGCGCAAGCTGTTGGCGACGAAGCTCCCTACGTGGCGTTCGCCTGCGAGAACCGCTCGCACCGTGACCGCATGCTGGCAATCCTGGAGGACGAGGACATCGATCTGACCGGCGTGCACGTTGTGGATCTGCCGGTTCATCAGGGCTTTTGCCTCCCGGGAGCGGGACTTTACGTGCTCACCAGCCACGAGTTTTACGGGCGAGTGCGCAGGAGACCGCAGGCAACTGACGCTCCGAAACTCGCGCCCTGGCGGCGTTTGCGTGCGCTCCAGAAGGGGGACTTCGTGGTCCACACCGACTACGGAATTGGCCGTTTCGAGGGGATGGAAAAGATCCAGATTCTCGGCTCCGAACGCGAGTGCGTGGTGCTGAGCTACGAGGGCGGCGATCGGGTGTACGTTCCCCTCGAGAGAATGGACAGGATCGAGAAGTACTCCTCCCGGGAGGGAGCCGTACCGAAGCTGAGCCGTTTGGGAACGGCCGAGTGGGAGCGGCTGAAACACCGCACCAAGGAGCGGGCCAAAGAGCTGGCGCGCGAGCTCATCCGCACGAACGCAGAGCGGAAATTGCGGGCTGGCCACGCTTTTTCGCCGGACAACCACTGGCAGCGAGAGCTGGAGGCCTCCTTCCCTTTCGAGGAGACGCCCGACCAGGTTCGGGCGATTGAGGAAGTCAAGCGAGACATGGAGAGCCCGCAGCCCATGGAGCGGCTGGTGTGCGGCGACACCGGCTACGGGAAGACTGAGGTTGCGGTACGGGCTGCGTTCAAAGCTGTGAACGACGGGAAGCAGGTCGCGGTGCTGGTGCCCACCACAGTGCTCGCAGAGCAACACTTCCAGACGTTTCAGGAGCGCCTGCAGAATTTTCCCGTGAAAGTGGAGGTGCTGTCGCGTTTTCGCACCCGGAAGGAGCAGACGCGAGTGCTGGAAGGCCTGCGTAAGGGGTTGATCGACATCGTGATCGGCACGCACCGGCTGCTTTCCAAAGACGTCGTGTTCAAGGATCTTGGGCTGCTGATCATCGACGAGGAGCAGCACTTCGGCGTGCGGCAGAAGGAGAAGCTGAAGAAGCTAAAAGCGACGGTGGACGTGCTGTTGCTGTCGGCCACGCCGATTCCCCGCACGCTGCAAATGGCCCTGATGGGTGCCAGGGATCTTTCCGTGATCAGTACCCCACCACGGGACCGGTTGCCGATTCACACGGAAGTGCTGCCGTTCGACCGCGAAATCATCCGCAAGGCCATTTTGCGTGAGGTGGACCGAGGTGGACAGGTCTTTTTCGTCCACAACCGGGTGCGAAGCATCCAGGCGGTGGTTGGCATGCTGCGCAGACTTGTTCCCGAGGTAGATTTCGGCATGGCCCACGGCCAGATGAAGGCCGAGGAGCTGGAGCGCGTGATGATGGACTTTCTGGACAGGAAGTTCCACTGTCTGGTGTCCACGGTGATCATCGAGTCCGGGCTGGACATGCCGAACGTGAACACCCTCATCGTGAACCGGGCGGACCGTTTTGGCCTGGCGCAGCTGTACCAGCTGCGTGGCCGGGTTGGGCGTTCCAGCGTCAAGGCGTACGCCTACTTGCTGACACCGCCGATCGAGACGTTGACCGAGGAGGCCATCAAGCGGCTGCAGGCAATCGCGGAACTGACCGAGCTCGGTGCGGGTTTTCACTTGGCGATGCGAGATCTCGAAATTCGCGGGGCGGGAAACCTGCTGGGGCCGGAGCAAAGCGGCTTCATCGACGCGCTGGGTTTCGATCTGTACACGAAGCTGATCGAGCAGGCTGTGCAGGAGCTTCGCGCTGAAACCGGCCAGGTTCCGGAACTGACGGCTGCCTCCGAAATCGAGACGCGGGTGGAGATCGAAGAGGACGCTTACCTGCCCGAGGAGTACATTCCACTGGCGGACGAGCGTGTGGATTTCTACCGGCGTTTGGTGCGGGCGGCGGATCCCCGGGAAGTAGAAGAGATTCGCGAGGAGCTGCGCGACCGTTTCGGGCGTTTGCCCGAGCCAGCCCTGAACCTGTTGGCTTACGTGAATCTCAAGCTGCTTGGCGGCAGGCTTGGCGTGGAGCGGATTCAGGTGAAGGGCGATCGGCTGCTTGCCTGGTTTGCGGAAGCCACGAACGGAAACGGTCGTGAGGTGCTGGAGCGCGTGAAACGGGTGGTGGAGAAGAGTCGCTTCCCGGTGGAGCTGGTCGGTACCAGAGAGCTGGGTTTCCGTGCTGCTTTGCCCAAGAAGCAGCCCCGTCTCCTGGCGGCGGAGCAGTTTTTCAGGGATGTGCAGCGTTGAGAAAGACGCAGGTGCGCGCGGTTTTCCCGTTGTTCAGAGTTGTGCTGGCCCGGGCTTAGGGTCCGGGCAGAAAGCAGGTCACGTTGTGGGAGTGGGAGAATGAAATTGCGTTTCCAGAATCGTCTTGTCCTGGCAGGTGTGGGGATCGTTCTGTCTGTCGCGTTGTGGACATCGTGTGCTCGCCAGGGTGACCCGATCCTGGCGCGAGTGGGAGGCACAACCATCCGCTACTCGGAGGTAAAGCGCGAGCTTCTGAACAGCGCTCGCCTCAAGCCGGGGCAGGTGCCTTCGGACAGCCTGGTTCGTGCCGAATTGAATCGCCTGATCGACCTGCGCCTGCGCTACCTGGAGGGATTGGCCCGCGGTTACGACAAGGATTCGACGATCGCTTCCTACCTGAAGAGCGTCAGGGACGACTTCGCCTACCGGCTCTACCTGGACAAGCACATCCTGGAAAAGGAGATTCCCGACAAAGAGCTTTGGGACTACTACAAGCGCTACGCCACGCGGGTCAAGATTCGGCACATTCTTCTCCGCTTGCCGAAGGACGCTTCGCAGGACGAGATCGACGAGAAGCGAGATCGAATTGAGGACATCCGCACGCAGATTCTGCGGGGCGCCGATTTCGCCAGCATGGCGAGAAAATTCTCCGAGGAAGCGCGGACAGCTTCGAACGGAGGCGACTGGGGCTACATCCGGTGGGGGACGGGACGATTCGACGAAAAATTCTACCAGGTCGCCTTTTCCCTGAAAGAAGGAGAGGTGTCGAAGCCTTTCCGGACGCGCGTGGGCTGGCATCTCTTGAAGTGCGAAGGGATCATCCGGCCCTCAAGGGAGGAGTTCGAATTGCGGAAAGGTCGCCTGCGGGCCGAACTGGCGCGTCGCAGGCAGGTTCACCTGGACAGCGTTTTCTACGCGCTCCAGAAAAAAGTGATGCAGCGCTACAACGTTCACTTCTACGACGACGGGTTCAAGCGCTTCGTGGCGCGGGTGCGGGCAATTGCCGAGGACAGCACAGTCAAAGCCCCACAGCTGAGAACGATCAGCGTGGCCAACCAGTTCAGTCGCATTCGCCCGGAGGACCGGCCGATCGTGCTGGCGAGCTGGTCAGGCGGGAAGCTCACGATTGGTGACGTGGTTGACGAGATCAACCAGATGAAAGAGTTCAAGCGGCCGCTGTTGAAGAGCGAGGGCAAACTGCGCGAGTGGGTTGGCCGCAAAGTCGGCATGAAGCTGATGATCCAGGAGGCCTACCGCGAGGGCTTTGGCAAGAACGACATCGTGGAACGGGAGGTCAACTACCGGGCGGAGCGCATGATCGCTGCCAAGGTGCTGCGCAACGACGTGACGGATCCAAGCCGGCCCACGGAGGAGGACCTGCGTCGGACGTACGAAGCCGATCCTGAGCTTTTCCGGGAGCCGCGGAAAGCGCGTGTGCAGGAGATTTTCATCAAGAGGGACAAGAAACTGGCCGAGAAGGTTGCCAAACTGGCCAAATCCGGGGCGGACTTCGAGGAGCTGGCCAGAAAGTACAACCAGCGGTCGGTAACGAAAAGCAAGAACGGCTGGCTTGGCTACATCAGTGCGGACATGTACGGAGCGGTGGGCAAGAAGGCGTTGCAGATGAAGCCGGGTGAAATTGCAGGGCCGATTCCGATGGGGCGAGGTAACTTTTCGATCATCCGCGTGGTGGCGCTCCGGGATTCGTACGTGCCACCGTTTGAAAAGGCCAGGCCGCGTGTGAGAGCCTACTACATCAAGCACAAGCGGGAAGAACTCAAGCAGGCCCTGCTCGATCGGCTGAAAAAGAAATTCCCGGTCGTGATCTACGACAAGAACATCGCCACGGTGTGCCAGCAGAAGGGTAAGTGAATGCGGCGAATTTCGTCGGTAGTCGGAGCTGGCTTGCTGGTGACCGCTGCTTTGGCGCTGGTAGTTGGCGGTTGCGGCAAGCACGAAGAGCGCGCGAGTGTGGTTGCCAGAGTTGGGGACACGGCGCTTACGGTGGAAGACCTTGACCAGGACCTCCCCGAGGGCGTGCGCAGGCGACTGGTACCCGGGCAACTGCGCGAGTACGTGGAAAACTGGGTACAGCGAGAGCTTTTTGCACAGGAGGCGGAGCGGCGTGGGCTGGACGCGGACGCGCAGCTTCGGCGAGAACTGGAGCGCTTGAAGCGCGAGCTACTGGCGCAAAAGGCGGTTGAGGCTCTGTTGCCGGACAGTTTTCGCGTCGCGGAAGAGGACGCCAGGAGGTACTACGAGGCCAACAAGGACCAGTTTGTGCGCGACGTGGACGAGGTAGAGCTGGCCGAGATCTGGGTGAGCCAGATGGCCCTGGCGCGGGACATCTACGTGAGGGCGAAAGGGGGCGAAGATTTCGGCGCTCTGGCGCAAAAATACTCTGAGGGTCCCGGTGCAAAGCGGGGCGGTGTCGTTGGTACCGTGGCTCTGGAAAGCCTTCCAGCGCCGTTGCGACGGCGGGTTGCGAAAGCAAAGCCAGGTGCGCTGTTGAAGCCCATCGCTCTCGAGAAAGGCGTGGTGGTCGTAAAAGTGCTGAACAAATACCCGGCGAAGAGCGTTCGGGATTTCGAAGAGGTTCGTTCGCGAATCATGGCTGAGCTCGAGCGGGAAGAGTACCGCAAGGCCTACGAAGCGGCTCTGCAGGAACTGAGTCAGCGCAAAGAAGTGTGGGTGAACGAGGATCTGCTGAAACAGCTTGTGTCGTCCACGCAGAGCGGCGCGGGCGGCCGCTGAGAAGACAGGGCGTTGCCTCTGAGAGGTGAACAAAGCGAACCGTGGACCTTACGTACAGGTTCGAGCGCTCAGTGGTACGCGGATCCAGACTGGCTTTGCGCGACGCAACGTGCTCGGCTAAAATTCAATCGAGGTGGTGACACATGCGCAGAAGTGGTCATCTGAGTGTGGTAGTACTTGTGACGGTCTTACTCCTGGCTGTGGCGGGCACGGCAGTGGCCCAGCACCAGCAGGTTCTGGACGGGATCGCGGCAATCGTGGATGATGACATCATCCTGATCTCGGAGGTAAGCCAGGGTGCTTACCTGCTGGCAATGCAGCTCGGCATCGACCCGACCCGACAGACGTCCGAATTCGAGAAGCTGAAGAAGGAAACGCTGGACAACCTGATCACGCAGAAGGTGCTGCTGACCGAGGCTGAAGCGGAAACCGTGAAAGTGGACGAGAACCAGGTGAACCAGCTTCTGGATCAGCAGATGCAGGGATTGCTGCAGCAGCTCGGCTCGGAGAAAAAGATCGAGGAGTACTTCGGTCAGCCGGTGAGCAAGGTTCGGCGCAGCTACCGGGAGGAGATCGAGAACAACCTCAAGATCCGCAACCTGCAACAGCAGAAATTCGCCGACCTGAAGGTGAACCGGCGCGAGGTGGAGGAATTCTTTGCTACGCACAAGGACAGCCTTCCCTCGTTGAGGGAAAGTGTGAACATTAGCCACATTCTGATTCAGGTGAAGCCGAGCGCCGAGGCGGACCAGCAGGCGTTCGAGCTGGCTCAGAAACTGCGCAAGCGAATTCTGGCCGGTGAGGATTTCGCCACACTGGCCAAGCAGTACTCGCAGGATCCCGGCTCGGCGTCGCGCGGTGGCGAGCTCGGGTTCATGTCCCGGGGCGACTTTGTACCGGAGTTCGAGACGGCTGCTTTTGCTCTTGACCCCGGCCAGGTGTCGGACATCGTCAAAACGCGGTTCGGGTACCACATCATTCAGTGCATCGACAAGCGCGGCGACAAGATCAACGTACGACACATTCTGATCCCTGTGCCGGTTCTGGCGAAGGACGAACAGGCAGCGTTGAAGAAAATCACGGAGATCCGAAAGGAGATCGTGGAAGGCGGCAAAAGCTTCGAGGAGATGGCCAAGAAGTACTCGGACGACGAGACTACGAAAGAGCAGGGCGGGCTCCTCGGCTGGTTCGAGATGGACAAATTTTCGGAGACTGCCCAGGAGTTCCGGGCGGTGGCCGAAACGCTGAAAGTTGGCGAGGTGTCGGCTCCCTTCAAGACCAAGTACGGTTACCACATTCTGCGGATGAACGCTCGCCAGGAAGCGCGACCGCTTTCCCTGGAAAAGGACTGGGACAAGATCGAAGCGATGGCGCTGGAAATGAAGCGCCGGAAGAAGTTCAAAGAGTGGGTTGATCAGCTCAAGAAGCGGATCTACATCGAAGTGAAGGAAATGTAGACCGCCCCAGGAGCTGGGAGACGGTTGTTGTGAAGGGGTAAGCCCGTTCAGACCCTTTCGGTTTTGAGCTCCTGACGGCGAACGACACGAAGTGCAAAATGCCGGGCGCACGGCTCGAAAATAGCTGTGCGCCTTTGTTGTCTTCGGGCGGAAGGCCTGAAGTGGGCAGCACTGAAGTTCTTGTGTGACTTAGATTTTTGTTGCTTTTCTCAGCCTAAACCGCTATCCTTTTCGCATGATTGGTCGCGTTTGTACAGCAGTGCTTCTGGCCGTAGCGATCGCGGTGGGGCAGGCCGTTGCCGGGCCGGCAACTGAAGCTCAGCAGTCGCAACGTGAGGAGCTGGAGCGACTGCGCCAGGAAATCGCTCGCGTTCGGGCCAAGATCCGCGAAAAAGAGAAGCGCGAGCAGGCGATCCTGGATGTGCTTTCGGGCCTCGACCGTGAAATCGATTTGACGCACAAGCTTGTGGTCGGCCTCAGGCGTCAGGCCAGGAGGAAACAGCGGCAGATCGCGGCTTCGAAGTCGCAAATTGCCACGCTGGAAAAGCAACTTACCCGCTTGAAAGACGCGTACCGGAAGCGCGTTGTGCGCTACTACGTGAAGGGCAAGGTGCCGGATCTGGCTTTGCTCTTGCGGGGATGGAGTCTTCACAGGACGCTCGTGTGGCTGAAGTTCGAGCGGCTGCTCGCCGAGCGGGACCAGAGGACCCTGCGCGAAATCAAGGAGAAACAGCGGCGCCTGGAAGCGCGAAAACAGGTGCTGGAGCTGCAGCTCAGCGAGCAGCGGCGTCTGCTTCGCGAGAAACAGCAGGAAGAGCGGGCTCTTCGGAAGAAGCGCGAGCAGCGTCAGCGCCTGTTGCGAAAGGTGCGCGAGGATCGTCAGCTCTACGAACGCCGTCTCCGCGAGTACGAAGAGGCGGAACGCGAAATCCGCCGGCTGATCGGCAAGAGTGTGGAGCGGCGGAAGGAGGGCGTTTCTCCGAGGCCGTTTCCACACGCCCAGAATTTGAGCAAGTGGCGTGGCCGGTTGCCGTGGCCGGTCAAAGGCAGGGTGATCGCCCACTTTGGCCGCACGGTGCACCCGAAGTTCAAAACGGTGACCCAGAATCTGGGGATCGACATCCGCGCCCCGCGTGGTACTCCCGTACAAGCCGTGGCGGACGGCAGGGTCACGGCCATTACGTGGCTAAGAGGACGGGGCAATCTGGTGATCATCAGCCACGCGGGCGGTTACTACACGGTGTACACCCACCTGGAGGAAATCCGGGTAGGGCTTGACGAGGACGTAAGGGCAGGTCAGGTGATCGGGACAGTCGGCGAAAGCGGGTCTCTCGACGGGCCGAAGCTGCATTTTGAAATCTGGCACAACACCAAAAACCTGAATCCGGAACGCTGGCTTAAACGCTGAACGAGAAGGGTACGGACGAGCCGCGGTGGCTTTTGAGCGCGTCATCGGACAGAAACGAACGATTGAGCTGCTCCAGAACGTTCTGCGGTCGGGGCGTCTTGCCCACGCCTACCTGTTTCACGGACCGGTGGGAGTGGGGAAGTTTGCCGCGGCAATGGAGTTCGCGAAGGCCCTTCTCTGCGAACACCCGACCGAGGACGGTGCCTGTGGAGAGTGTCCGTCCTGCCGCCAGGTAGATCAGCTTGGCCACCCGGCGCTGAAAGTCCTGCTCCCCGGGCGCAAGGAAATGGATCCGGGGCAGGAGCGCCAGTTGCTGGACGAACTGGCGGAAGAGCCGCACAACGTCGAGCGCATTCTCAAACACCCGACCATTGCCCTGGCACGGATTCACGAGCTGAGGCAGTTTGCGTCGTTCGCAGGAGAAGGGGGCCGCGGTTCCGTGGTCCTGATTCCCGTTGCCGACCGCATGAGCCAGGAAGCGGCGAACAGTCTGCTGAAGACGCTCGAGGAGCCGCCGCCGGGATTGCGGCTCATTCTGACCACAGCCGATCCCGGCGCTCTGCCGTCCACGATCACGTCTCGTTGCCAGCGACTGCGTTTCGCGCCGCTCTCCGACGAGGACGTGGCTGCTGCGCTGGTCGAGCGTCTCGGGATCGACCGCGACACAGCGCTGATGATCGCGCGCCTGTCGTCGGGCAATTTCAGCCTGGCTCTGAGCTGGGTGGAAGCCGACACAGGTGGGATGTGGGAGCTGGCGGTTGAATTTCTGCGCACCGCGGTTCGGGATTTGAGAAGTCAGGCCGAGTTCGTGAGCTCGCTTCTTCCGCGCTGGGAAGGCAAAAAGAGCAAAGAAAAAGCGCCGCGGCTGCTTCTTGTGGAACGAGCGGTTTTGCTCGAGTTTCTGGACGTGCTCCAGGTGTGGTTGCGGGACGCACAGCTTGTGCGCGAGCTCGGCCCGGAGGCAGCAAAGCCGCTGCTGGTAAACCCTGGCCAGCTCGAAACGCTGGTGCGTTTCAACACGAATTTGAAGAACGTGGATTACGGTGCGATCGTTTCCGCGCTGGACGAGGCCGGGTACCAGTTTCGCCGGAATGTGTCGGCGTTTCTGTTACTGATGGGCCTGGTCCAGCGTTTTCATAGAGCCATTCGGAGGTGATTCTGAATGTCGGACATTGTGGAGATTGTCTTCAAAGGGGAACGCAAGGAGCTTTTCCTGAATCCGTTGCAGTTCCCGTTTCAGATTGGCGACTACGCGATTGTTGAGGCGGAGAAGGGGGAAGATCTTGGAATGGTCAACCAGCTGGGGCCGTTGCTGGCGCGTAAGCAGAGTCCCAAGCAGTTGCGCCGAATCCTTCGGAAGCCCAGCGCCGAGGACATGCGGCGCTACGAGGAAAATCGCAGGAAAGAGGAACAGGCTTTCAAGGTTTGTCTGCGCAAGATCAAAGACCACGAGCTCGACATGAAGCTCGTGGACGCCGAGTACCAGTTCGACGGCGGCAAAATCACGTTCTACTTCACCGCGGAGCAACGGGTGGACTTCCGCGCCCTGGTGCGGGATCTGGCCTCCTACTTCAAGACGCGGATCGAGCTGCGGCAGATTGGTGTCCGCGACGAGGCGAAGCGCCTCGGTGGCTACGGCCTGTGTGGACGCAAGCTGTGCTGCACCACCTGGATGAAGGAGTTCGAGCCGATCACCACGCAGACTGCCAAGGACCAGATGCTGCCGCTGAACCCGCAGAAACTTTCGGGCCTGTGTGGGCGGCTGTTGTGCTGCTTACAGTACGAGCGCGCTTACTACCGGGAGGTCATGGCTGAGTTCCCGAAGCCGAAGAGTCGGCTGAAAACCACCCGAGGCGTTGGTGTGGTGGAAAAGGTCGACGTGTTCAGGAAGATCGTGCACGTTCGACACGCGGACGGTGAGGTGGAACAGGTTACAGAAGAAGAGTTGAAGAACTGCGAAATCGTGACGGCGAAGAACTGAACCGACGATCGCTGAAAGTCAAGAGGAAGAGCACTGTGCCACGAAAACTTCTCGTCACAAGCGCACTACCCTACGCGAACGGCCCACTGCACCTGGGGCACCTGGCGGGCGCGTACCTGCCGGCCGACATCTACGTGCGCTACCAGCGGCTTCGCAAACAAAACGTGGTGTACATCTGCGGTTCCGACGAACACGGTGTGCCGATCACCATCACGGCCGAGCGCGAGGGTGTCAGTCCGCAGGTCATCGTGGACCGCTTTCACGAAATGAACAAGCGCGATTTCGAGCGCTTCGGCATCAGTTTCGACAACTACTCGCGCACGTCTTTGCCTTTGCATCACGAGACCTCGCAGGAGTTTTTCCTGGCGCTGTACAACAAGGGGCTGCTGGTCGAGAAGACGGTGAAGCAACTCTACTGCCCCAAGTGCAAGCGCTTTCTGGCGGACCGGTACGTGGAGGGCACGTGTCCGCACTGCGGCGCGCCCGGAGCCCGCGGCGACCAGTGCGAGAAGTGCGGCAACTGGATCGACCCGCTGACGCTGATCGACCCGAAGTGCATGATTTGTGGGAGTACGCCGGTCGTGCGGGAGACACGGCATTTCTTCCTGCCGTTGGGGCGTTTTCAGGATCAGCTCCGCGCCTGGCTGGACACGAAAACGGACTGGAAAGACAACGTTCGCAACTTTTGCTACGGCTGGCTCGACAAGGGTCTGGAGGACCGCGCCGTAACGCGCGATCTGAACTGGGGCGTGCCTGTCCCGCTCAAGGGTTACGAAGACAAAGTCCTGTACGTCTGGTTCGACGCTCCGATCGGGTACATTTCGTCGACCAAAGAGTGGGCGCTGAAGAAGGGCCAGCCGGACCTGTGGCGCGAGTACTGGCAGGCTGAGGATACCGAACTGATTCATTTCATTGGCAAGGACAACATCGTTTTCCACGCCATCGTCTGGCCGGCCGTTTTGATGGGGGTGGGCGGCTACATCCTGCCCTCGCAGATTCCGGCGAACGAGTTCCTGAACCTGGAGGGCAGAAAGCTCTCCACAAGCAGGAACTACGCGGTGTGGCTCGGCGAGTACCTGGACAAATTTCCGCCCGACCCGCTCCGCTACTGCCTGGCAGTGAACGCCCCCGAGACGAAGGACAGCGACTTCTCCTGGCGGGATTTCCAGGCGCGCAACAACAACGAGCTTGCAGACATTCTCGGTAATTTTGTGCACCGCACCCTCACGTTCGTGCAGCGCTTCTTCGAGGGTCGTGTGCCCGAGCGCGG
>JAADFT010000541.1 GCA_013152765.1 Calditrichota bacterium
CGTCTTTTCAGTTCCGGAAAGGGCTCAGCTCAGGAAAAGCACACTTCTACAGCCCGTCTGCGACGTTGAGACTGTCCAGGTTCCCGGTCCGCTCGAATTGCGGCGACGCTGGACTGAATCGCTTGTACTACGTCGAAATTCCGTTGGCAATTCGTAGACGTAGTTTTCTCTGCACCAAAATGCCCCGAGCTTTGCCTGCGACAAGCCTGCTTTAGCAGGCGGATCTTCTTGCTAACCCGGGATCAAATCCCCGGGTGAAGAGGCTCGGCCTCGTTTCCCGAATCTGGCACGGTAGACCTACACCACGCGCAACCAAAAACATTTGAGGTACTGACTTTCAGGCATGCCAAGCACGACGGGATGGTCTGCGGCCTGGGTTGTCCGCCGCAGAATCCTCGCCTCCACACGCGCGTCCCGTGCAGCCTCCAGCAGCATGCGTTCAAACAGTGTTTCCGTCATGTGCTGCGAGCACGAACAGGTGAGCAGCAGCCCGCCGCGGTCCAGCAGCTTGAGTGCGCGCAGGTTGATCTCCTTGTACCCGCGAAAAGCCCCGGCCACCGAGGCTTTGTTTTTGGCAAAGGCAGGCGGATCCAGTACCACGAGGTCGAATCTTTTGCCCTCCCTGCCGAGGCTGCGAAGCCGGTCGAAAACGTTCACCTGCTCGAACTCGCACCTCTCGGCCACACCGTTCAGCGCGGCGTTTTCCTTGGCCGCCGCCAATGCCTCCTCTGAGCTGTCGAGCCCCAGCACTTCCTGCGCCCCAGCCTTCGCTGCGGCCACCGCAAATCCTCCGGTGTAGCAAAATGCATCCAGCACGCGTCTGCCCCCGGCGTGGTGGCGAACGAGATTCCGGTTGTCCCGCTGGTCGAGGAAAAAGCCGGTCTTCTGCCCGGCAAGCACGTCCACCAGGTAACGCGTTCCGCTTTCCTCGATCGTCACCGGCCCTGACACCTCTCCGGACAGCACCTGCTTTACGGGCTCCAGCCCTTCGTGCGTGCGGCTGCCAACGTCGCTGCGCTCTACAATTGCGCGGGGGCTGAACAGCTCACTCAGGAGCTCGACCACCAGGTCGCGGCGCAGATCCATCGGCAGGGTGAGGAGTTGAACAACAACCACATCCGCGTACTGGTCCACGATCAGACCGGGCAAACGGTCGCCCTCGGAGAAAACCCAGCGGACCCCGCTCGTCGGGTCAAGCCCCAGGAACTCGCGCCGGAATCGACTCGCTTCTTCGAGACGCTGCGCCAGAAGTCCGCGGTCGAACGCCTCGCGACCTCGCGTGTAGAGGCGGGCGAGAATCTTGGACCGGGTGTTGACTAAGGCCATCCCGAGGTGGCGGCCGGCGTGGTCCTGAACGCGGGCCACACCCCCGTCCGTAAGTTCGCCGCGTGTCTTTTTCACTTCACCCGCGTAAATCCACGGGTGTCCGGACAGAATTCGCTGCTCTTTGCCGCGTTGGAGAATCAGTGTGGGCATGCAAGTTTTCTCTCAAGGGTAGTCGGTTGGTTCAAAACAAGACTTTTGACGGAATCCCCGGTGGAGGTGTTCACCATTCGACAGACACCGCGTTTCGGATTTCACCCCCGGCACGGCCTTCAAAAAATCGGAGTCGAGGATTAGATCTTACGTCCGAGCTCGCACTAGCCCGCACTGGCGTCTTCGTTGGAGCACTGGCTCCAGGCTGCACACAGGTCTCCAGAATCGCTGAACGCCCTGGCGGCCTCAGTCCGCGTCTGCGTCGACCTCGATCACCTCGCCAAAAGGCCGGTAGGTCCGCAAGATTCGGAGAAAAGTCCGGAAGTCCTTGGGAACCTCTGCTTCCAGACGCAAGGGCTCGCCGGTGATCGGGTGAGCGACCTCCAGCACGTGCGCGTGCAAACTGGGCCGACTGATGAAGGGGTACTCTTTTTCGTCTTCGTCCAGGCGGAAACCCGGTTTGAACTCAGAGAGGTAGAGCGCGCGTCGCCCGCCGTAGTCCGGGTCCGTGGCGATGGGGTAGCCAAGCCACTGCATGTGCACGCGAAGCTGGTGCGAGCGCCCCGTCACGGGCTGGAGCTCAACGAGCGTGTAATCCACGAACTTCTCCAGAACGCGGTAAAAGGTGAGAGCGGGCTTGCCCCGTTTCGAAATCACAGCGTGACCGGGACGTCTGGGGTCTTCTGCGACGGGCTTGTCGATCTTGCCGCTCTCCTTGGCTGGCGTACCGGAAACAATCGCCCAGTACACCTTCCTGGCCTTTCGCTGGTCAAACTGGCGCGTGAGCCCTTTGTGGGCCTCAGGGGTCTTGGCAAAAATGACCACGCCGCTCGTCCCGGCGTCCAGTCGGTGCACAACGTACGGCTTCACGTCACCGAGCTTCTTCCGGAGCAACGCAACCAGATTCGGTCGCTTGGGGTCCCAGCGGTCGGGTAACGTGAGAACCGGCGCGGGTTTGTTCAACGCCAGGATGTGCTCGTCTTCGTAAAGGACTTCGATTCGACGTTTTTTGCCGCTCAGATCCCGGATTTCCAGCTTGGCCATTTCTGCCCCTGTCGTTCTAACGCTGCCAAGGGTGAACCGCGCTGTCTGTGCTCAGGCCAATCCCGCCGCTTTCTTCAGGTCGGCCACCTCCTCGCGGGTCAGGTAACGCCACTGGCCCGGCTTCAAACCCGTCACCTTCACGGGGCCCACCCTGACCCGCACGAGACGCAACACCCGGTACCCGACACGGCCCAGCATGCGCCGCACTTGCCGGTTTTTGCCCTCGACAATCGTGATTTCAACCCAGGTCGAGCTTTTGTTGCGCCTGAAAATCCGCGCCTTCGCAGGCAGGGTGCGGTAGCCTTTCAAGTCCATTCCCTCGCGCAGGGGCTGCAGGTCCTCGTCGCGCACCTGCCCGGCCACCTTCACGCGGTAAGTCTTGGGGACGTGGTGTTCGGGTGAAGCAATTCGCTGACTCAGCGGGCCGTTGTCGGTAAGAATGAGCAGCCCCTCGCTGTCGTAGTCCAGCCTGCCCACCGGAAAGACCCAGCGGCCCACGTCTGGCAGAAAGTCGTAGATCGTTTTGCGCCCCATTCGGTCAAAGCGCGCCGTCATCACGTTGACCGGCTTGTACAGAGCCAGGTACACGTACTCGCGCTGGCGCTCCAGCACCTTTCCGTCGAGGGCGATTTCGTCGTTGGCCAGGTCCACCCACACGTTGTGCTTCTTCACCACAACGCCGTTCACTTTGACCCGGCCCGACCAGATGGTGCCCATGGCCTGCCGGCGCGACATGATGCCGAGCTTCGACAACGCCCGCGAAAGCGTCACCCACTCGTGCTCGCGGCCGTCGTCATCTCCAGGCTTCCGCTCCAGCAGCTCCTGTCGTGTGAAACGCTTTTGTACCGTGGCTTTTTCTTCCGGCACGTTCTTTTCCGTCTTGGACTTGTTTCTGGTGTCGCGCGCGCCAGCCCGCACCGCAGCGAAGTGCAAAGACGCAACGCCCGGCCTCGCACCGCAGTTCCCGCCGAGTGGAGAATTTCCCTTCGCAAAACGACCACGCGGATCGAGTCCCGTTGAGGGCCAACCTTTCGGCATTCTGCAGGCTGCTCGCATCCAGAACAACTGCTTTGCCAGGGAAGTGGTTAAGCCAACGGTACCGGGCCGGGCCCGCAGGCCGGAAATGCGTGTGCCCGGCGCGTTTCGGCGTCGGGCACACAGGAATGTCACCACAAAACACGGGCAGGCTGCAACTCACGCCGCCCGCCCGTCACATTCGATCAGTACTCCGGCGTCGAGGACGTCTTCGACTTCTTCTCCTCTTTCGGCTTCTCGACGACCACCGCTTCGGTCATCACCAGCACGGAGCTCACGCTGGCGCCGTTTTGCAGCGCCACCCGCAGCACCTTTGTCGGGTCCAGAATGCCAGCTTCGACCATGTCGACGAAGGCCTCGCGCTCGACGTCGAAACCGTAGTTGCCAGTGCCTTCGCGGACCTTGGCGTAAACAACGGCGCCGTCCCAGCCGGCGTTCTCAGCGAGCTGGCGCAGCGGTGCTGAGAGCGCACGTCTCAGAATGCGTACGCCAAGTTTTTCGTCGCCCTCGACCTCTTTCTCCAGCTCGTCCAGCACCGGAGCTGCGCGCAGGTAAGCCACACCGCCACCCGGCAGGATGCCTTCCTCCAGCGCCGCCCGCGTGGCTGCCAAGGCGTCTTCGGCGCGAGCCTTCAACTCCTTCAAGGCGATCTCGGTCGGCGCGCCGATGCGCAAAACCGCCACGCCGCCGGAAAGGCGCGAAATGCGCTCCTGCAGCTTCTCGCGTTCCCAGTCGCTGGTCGTTTCTTCGAGCTGCGCTTTCAGCGACTTCACGCGGCCTTCGATTTCCTCTTTCTTGCCCTTGCCACCGACGATGGTGGTGTTGTCCTTGTCGATGATCACGCGCTCCGCCCGACCAAGATCTTCCAGGCGAACATTCTCCAGTTTCAGGCCCACCTCCTCGCTGATCACGCGGCCGCCCGTAAGGATGGCGATGTCCTGCAACATGGCTTTGCGGCGGTCGCCGTAGCCCGGGGCCTTCACCGCGGCACACCGCAGCGTACCTTTGACTTTGTTGACGACCAGCGTGGCCAGAGCCTCGCCTTCCACATCCTCAGCAATGACCAGCAGCGATTTTCCGGTCTTGGCCACCTGCTCCAGAACCGGCAGGATGTCCTTGACCGCGCTGATCTTCTTGTCGTGAATCAGGATGTAGGGCTCTTCGAGCTCGGCCTCCATCGTTTCGGGTTTGGTGAGGAAGTACGGCGAGAGGTAGCCGCGGTCGAACCGCATGCCCTCGACGATCTCGAGCTGCGTCTCGGTGCCTTTGGCCTCCTCAACCGTGATGGCTCCGTCGGCACCCACTTTGTCCAGTGCGTCGGCGATCAGTTTTCCCAGGAACTCGTCGTTCTTGGCGGCCAGGGTGGCCACGCGCTTGGTGTCTTCGTAGGTCTCGACCTTCTGGCTCATGCGCTTGAGCTCATCGACCACACGCGCCACCGCTTTCTCGATGCCACGCCGAAGCGCTGCTGCGTTTGCCCCGGCCGCGACGTCCTTGTAGCCTTCGCGGTAGATGGCCTGAGCGATCACCGCCGCCGTGGTGGTGCCGTCACCAGCCTCGTCCTGCGTCTTCTTGCACACCTCCCGCAGCAGTTGAACGCCCACGTTCTCGAGAGGCTTGTCGATTTCCAGCTCTTTAGCGATGGTTGCGCCGTCGTTCGTTACAACAGGGGCTCCCCACTTCTTCTCGATCGCCACTTCGCGGCCCCGAGGTCCCAGGGTCACCTTGATCGTGTTGGCGAGCAGTTCCATGCCCTCGCGAAGTTCAGATCGCGCCTGCTCGGAGTAGACGATCTCCTTCGCCATTTTCTCACCTCCTCAACTGCCTCAGAACACCAACTCGATCACCACGAACAAGCCAGTGAACACACCGTGCAGTCGAACTCAGCGAGAAGTCTTTGCGCGATTTTCAACCTGGAAAACGGATTCGAACTGGCGCACAGGACAAGGTTCGCCCCCCACCTGAAACTCGCAGTCCCCCCAGTACGGACAACGAATCGAACAGATGATCTCGGACTTTGCTTCTGTCACCGGTCTCTCTTCGGTCAGGCCCTTCGCGTCGCTCCGCAAACGCCTGGCAGCGAAGAAACCCGAAACGAAATCCTTTCCAAGCAACTTGACGGCGATGAGCTTCGCAAGGTTCCGCGACGACGGAGCAGAAGGATCGGCCACGATGAACGGTCGGTAACTCTTCACCGCCTTCAAAACCCGTTCGTCCCACGGGATGTAGCCCAGGTAGCCGAGATCCAGCCCCAACAGTTCCCGGGCTGCCACCTGCAATGCCGCGCCTTCCTTCGTGTCCTTCTGGCTGTGCACCTGGTTCAGGATCATTTGCGGCCGCAAACGCTTGACGGCGTTTTCCACCACCTGAGCTGTTTCGGGATCCTCGCTGCGCAGCTCTTCGATCACGTTCGGCACCGACTGGTACAAAAGCAGGTGATCCGGACGGCCATTCCCGCCCAGTACCTGGTGTTCCCGAAGACCAGCTGCGTTCAGCTGGCGCAGGTAGTGCACGAGCGCCACCTTCAGCAAATTAAACGCGTTCTGGAGGGCCAGAGGATCCGGCGTTGTGACCAGAACAGGGGTGTCGGCAGCGAGGAAAACGTCCAGCACCAAGTAGTCTGTACCTGCACCCAGATCCACCACCACAAAATCGGCCGCGCACGCCCCGAGGAGACGGACGAACCGCAACCGCTCGGCCAGACTGGAACGCGTGGCGCCGAGGATGCCCTCGTCCGCTGACACAAGGCGAAGGTTGGGCACGGGCGTCTCCACGGCCACGTCGTCGAGACGAAAGTTCGGGTTGTTGTGCAGCTGGGTCAGCGTTTTTTCGGGGCGAAAAACGCCCAGGTGAGCGTGAAGATTTGGATTCCCCCAGTCGGCTTCCACAAGAACGACCTTGTAGCCCAGTACGGCCAGGCCTGACGCCAGCGAAGCAGAAACTACTGTTTTCCCGACGCCTCCCTTGCCACTCGCCACAGCCACGACTCGGCGCTTCAGCGTTGGTTTGGAATCCACGCTGAACAAGCGGCGGACGGCGTCGACGTCGACAGCCTGAACCCACTGCTCGTCTTCGTCGGACCAGACCTGGTCGTCCGGTCCGAGCTGTCCCCGCCTGGCCATTTCCCGGAGCACGTCCAGCGGAATTGGCCCCCGCGTCCCGCGTTCGGACCTCACAAAGAAAGACGTCACCCTCACCCTCCGTCCTGGTTTCCCACGCCGGCCATGCGAACCCGACCGCTGGCCACAACCGAGGCCAACCGAGAAACCGGCTTCACCGCGGCCGCTTTCACCCACACGCCCCCGCTGCGTTGCTCCGTTCAAAGAACCTGTCGCGCTCAGGTTGCAAAGACCGCTTCCGGCGCCACCTCAGCACACGAACTGTGTAGCGGCAGAACCAGCTTCTGCGGAGTGATTCAGGTCAAGAATTTTACATTCGACATCCTTGTCGTTAGAAGAACAGCGCAGTTCGTGTCCTTGTTCCAGTTTCACCCGCTGCGCTGTTTGTTGGCGTCCCGACGCGGGAACCAAACGCTCAAAATCCGGACGGGGCGCCCCGCAGAACGCCCCGTCCAGTTGCAGATCTCAGCTCTTCAGCATGTTGCGCAGCACCGTTTGCAGGATGCCGCCGTTCTGGTAGTACTCGATTTCCACGTGCGAGTCGAGTCGGGTAATGACCTCGAACCGGATTTCGCTGCCGTCGTCGCGGCGGGCTGTGACCGTGAGAAGCTTCCCGGGAGTCAGTCCCTCGGCGATGCCGGAAATCGTGTAGACCTCCTTGCCCGTCAACCCGAGTGACTCACGGTTCTCGCCTTCCTTGAATTGCAGCGGCAAAACACCCATGCCCACCAGGTTGCTGCGGTGGATCCGTTCAAAGCTCTCGGCGATTACGGCTTTCACACCCAGCAACTGAGTGCCCTTTGCCGCCCAGTCGCGCGAGCTTCCGGTCCCGTACTCCTTGCCGGCGATCACCAGCAACGGCACACCTTCTTTCTGGTACTTCATGGCGGCGTCGTAAATGGACATCTTCTCTCCGGTTGGCAGGTAAATCGTCCAGCCGCCTTCCGTCCCGGGCACCAGCAGGTTCTTGAGCCGTACGTTGCCGAATGTGCCGCGCATCATCACTTCGTGGTTGCCACGCCGAGAACCGAAGGTGTTGAAGTCTTTCGGATCGACGCCGTGCTCGATCAGGTAACGACCAGCCGGGCTGTCGACCGGGATGGCCCCTGCCGGAGAGATGTGGTCGGTGGTCACGGTGTCGCCCAACAGCACCAGAACCCGCGCGCCTTCGATGTCCCTCAGTGGCGGCACCTCGACCGAAAAGTCTTTGAAGAAGGGCGGTTCCTGGATGTAGGTCGAGTTCGGGTCCCACTCGTAGAGTTCGCCCGTCGGTGCCGTCAGCTCCTGCCAGCGTTCGTCGCCCTCAGCCACGGTGGCGTAGCGCTGCTTGAACATCTCGGCGTCCAGCGCTTTTTGCATGGCCTGGCGGATTTCTTCCTGCGTCGGCCAGATGTCCTTCAGGTAGACGGGCTCGCCATTCGGGTCGTAGTCGAGCGGCTCCTTGTTCAGGTCGATGTCCAGAGTACCAGCCAGCGCGTAAGCCACAACCAGCATCGGCGAGGCGAGGTAGTTGGCCTTAACCAGCGAGTGAATTCGCGCCTCGAAGTTCCGGTTGCCGCTCAACACCGCGGCCACCACCAGGTCGTTCTCCTTGATCGCCTTGGCCACCTGCTCGGGCAGCGGCCCACTGTTGCCGATGCACGTCGTGCAACCGTAACCGGCCACGTGGAAATGCAGAGCCTCCAGGTACGGCAACAGGCCCGCTTTCTCGAGGTAGTTCGTCACCACACGGGAACCCGGGGCTAGGCTGGTCTTGACCCACGGTCTCGGCAAAAGACCGCGTTCCACCGCCTTTTTGGCCACCAGCCCGGCGCCGATCATCACCGAGGGGTTGCTGGTGTTGGTGCAGCTCGTGATGGCGGCGATCACAACCGACCCGTGAGAGAGCTGCACCGCCTCGTCGTCGATCACGATCTCGGCCCGCGGCTTCCGCTCAGCAGCCTGCGCCCCGGCGGATCCGCCTTCGGTTGCCCAGCGCGCGTGGTCTTCCAGTGGCACGTCGATGCCAAAAGTGTTGTGAAGCGTCTCGTGGAAAGCCCTGTGCATTTCGCGCAGCGTGACCCGGTCCTGCGGACGCCGCGGCCCGGCCAGACTCGCTTCAACCGTGCTCATGTCCAGCTCGACCACGTCGCTGTACTCCGGATCGGGGGCGTTCTCGCCCCGGAACAGGCCCTGCTCTTTGCAGTAGCGTTCCACCAGATCAACGAGCTCGTCGTCGCGTCCCGTAAGCCGCAGGTAGGCCAGCGTTTCGCCATCCACCGGGAAGAAACCCATCGTGGCCCCGTACTCCGGCGCCATGTTGGCCAGAGTCGCACGGTCCGGCAAGCTCAGTTTGCTCACTCCCGGCCCGAAGAACTCCACGAATTTGCCGACGACGCCCTTCTTGCGCAGAATCTGCGTTACGGTCAACACAAGGTCCGTAGCTGTGGCACCCTCCGGCAACTCGCCCGTGAGTCGCATTCCCACCACCTGGGGGATGAGCATGTAGTAGGGCTGCCCGAGCATCACAGCTTCTGCTTCGATGCCTCCGACGCCCCAGCCCAGCACGCCGATGCCGTTGATCATCGTGGTGTGCGAATCGGTGCCCACCAGCGTGTCCGGAAACGCCGTCTTCCGCCCGTTGAACTCACGTAACTGCACGACCCGGGCCAGGTACTCCAGGTTCACCTGGTGAATGATGCCCGTACCCGGTGGCACGACCCGAAACCCGTCGAAAGCCTTCTGGGCCCACTTCAGCAGGGTGTAGCGCTCGCGGTTGCGCTGGTACTCTCGCGCCATGTTCTTGGGCAGCGCGTACTCCGTACCAAAAAAGTCGATCTGGACCGAGTGGTCGATGATCAGGTCGCCGGGTACGATGGGGTTGATGCGGTGTGCCTCGCGGTTGGCGCGGGCTACAGCGGAACGCATGGCGGCCAAATCCACCACGGCCGGCACGCCGGTGAAGTCCTGCAGCACGACGCGGGCTGGCATGAAGGGGATTTCCTTGCTCGCCGGGGTCGGCTGCCAGTTAGCGAGATTCTGCACGTCCTCTTCCGTCACAATCCGGCCGTCCAGATGCCGGAGCTGGTTCTCCAGCAGCACTCTGATGGAAAAGGGCAGTCGATCCAGTTTGCCCACACCAGCTTTCTCCAGTGCGGGCAAACTGTACATCGCCACCTTTCCAGGGGCTGCGTCAAGCTCAACCAGGAAGTCCTCTCTTTTCATCGAACCCTCCTCAAAAGTGGGTCTTCACGCGTTCAGACGCTCGTTCTCAACGGGAATTTACAAGATTTTGTCTGCCAAACAAGAGCCGCTGCGAAGGTGCGCAGCTTGTTCCGCTTCCGCAAACCGTCCGGAGGACACCTTTCAGCTGCGACCGCGCTTGTGCAGCACAGTTCGAATCTGCTTCCACCACTTGAACTGCTCGATGTACACCAGATCGAAGAGCATGATGCCGTCTAATTTGGCGCTGCAAATCGCCACCGCACGCTCCAGTTTCTTGGGCTGCTGCCGAAACTGGCTCAGCAGAAGTCCACCGTACACGGGACAGGCACCGGCCACTACATTCTTTACGCTGTCTGCCGCGCTGTCGATTGCGTACCAGCCACGCAGCTCTTCCGGCATGCCAGGAGGCAGCTCCTGCGGCTCCAGATGTTCGTAGTACAACCCCGAGAACAGCAGATCCAGGAGATCTGCAACAGCTGTTTTTCGAAAACTGGAGTCCGGCCAGGGACTGATACGGGGTGCCTTCCGGCTCGCCCAGTTCAGCCCGGTAGTGGGAGTCTGCGGGTACCACGCGCCCGCGTACAGACCGAACAGCGCTCGCGGACGTGCGGCCTTCACACGGTCCCGCGCTTCTTTGACGAAGTCGTGAATCACGCTGGCGCGGAAGAGCAACCAGTCCCGGTAAAGTGGACCAGCCACGCGACGCCCGTGCTGGTAGGTGTAAACATCCTGCGGCCAGTGCTCCACCTTGTGACCGAGGAAGTACTGAAAGGCGCTCCGCGAGGATTCGCTGAAGTCGGTTTCCAGACCGCTGTACTGCACCCGGTTCAGCACGACGCCGTCCACCGGGTAGTGGCGAACGATTTCGTCCAGAATCGCCAGCTCGTGCTCCTGCACTGTGCGCCGACTCGGTTGCAGGAAAACCGCCTCGACGCCTTCCACTTCGGACATCGGACGCAGGCCGTCCGGGGTGTAGGCCACGGCCTGCCAGTCCGGGTAATTCGAGTAGACAATTCCTTTCTTGAAGCGCCGGTGTCCGCCGGTGAAAACGTTGACCACAGCGAAAACCTGGAGTTTGTTCTCGTGGCCGAGACGGACGAAGTCGTTCAGGTAATCGAATCCGCCCGGGCTAACGGCTCCTTTCCACTCCGTCATGCGCGGGGCAACCTTACTGGGGTAGAGCACCTCACCCGTGATCGGCTTGACGTCGACCAGGAGCCCCGTAAACCCGGCGCGGCGCGCCTGCTGGCAAACTTCGAGGATGACCGCCGGGGAGGAAATCATTTCCCAGTTGGCGATGGCGTCGATCCACAGGTAGGCTGGCTGACGCGGCTGCCGGCTGCAACCGCTCAGGTTGACAAGCAAGAGGCCGAAAACTAAGAGAGGCGTCAATTTACGCAGGTACGACATTGGCGACTCCAGAGGTTCGTGTGGTGCACGGCATTCAACCCACGAAACTTAGCAAACCTCGACGAGAAAAACAAACCTCAGCCCCACAGCGCCGAATGGCAGGGCAACTTTGCTGGAAGCGTTCAGCTCCAGACCGGACGCTTCCTACGAATGCGCGACACTTCGCAATTCCAGGTGAAAAAAGTACTTGACATTCTTGGAAGGATGCTTAACTTTACGTTGCGAGCAAAAGAAGGAGGGAGAGGTACGGGCATGAAAAACCTGAAAAGCCTTGTGACGGTCGTGGTCGCGGTGCTGGGGCTCTTCAGTCTGGCACTGGCAAGCGTTGTGATCGTCGATTTCAAGGCTGAGCCCGGGCACGACAAAGTGACGTTGAAGTGGCGTGTGCGCGCTGAGCGCAACGTGCGGGCGTACGAGGTGCAGCGTAGCGTCAGTCGCGACGCTGCTTTTACTCGGGTAGGGCGCGTGGACGCTGAGGGTCCCTTCTCGGTCGACACCGTCCACGAGTACACGTACGTGGACAAAAGCGTCTTCAAAACCACGGGTCAAACTTACTACTACCGCCTGAAAATTCTCGAAAACAACGGCACGTACAGCTTTTCGTCAGTTGTCTCCGTAACGCCCCAGATTTCCAGCGCACGCCACACCTGGGGAAGCATCAAAGCCATGTTCCGTTAATTTGAGGAGCTAACCCCTCCTTTCGGTACTGGCGCTGGCGTTGAGCCGGCGCCTTTTTTTGTTACTCGTTCTTACGAGAGAAGCGCCCCCGTGAACCCTGCGAAGGCGACCCACCTCGGCTCGTCGCAGCCCTGTCCTTCCTTGTGAAACCTGTGTGCCCGTCGATTTCTCCACGTCAAAATGCGAACAGCTGAAAAAGCTTCGCTGCCTTCCCTGCCCTGTCTGAGCCCCCTGCATCACGTTCGCCCGCATGAAACCAGACTGGCGGGGTAGATTTTTCACCCAGGTTCAGTCTACAGGCTCGACACTTGGCCACGCTCGCCCAAGGAAGCTACCAGCAACCAGCCGCGACCGGACGAGCACTCGGGCGGTCAACCTCTCAGAACTTCGCCACTTCCTCCAGCAGCCTGTCCAGAGCTGTGGGTTTCGGGCCAAGCCGCATCCAGTGCTTGATGAAGACCGCCCGAAGCGTGGTCCAGCCGTCGGTCAGCGCCCCCTGCGTGCCCAGGAAAGTGCGGGCCGTCGCCGGGTCGACAACGAACTTCGACAGAATGAAGGGCGCTGAGGGATTCTCGACCGAAAGCCCCCGGTAAAGGTCCAGAGCTCTGTGGTTTGCAGCGACCGGATCTGCCGGCGCGTCCTTCGGGTGAAAGCAAACGATGTCCAGATCCGGGTCGACCAGCGGTTGCCAACTCGTCTCATTCGTCAGCCTGGCAGCGAATTCGCGCCCTGTGGTCAGCGTTTCCCGAAGGATTTGCCCGAGTCCGCTGATGTTCAACGGCAACACCCGGTGCGTGAGCCACACGGCAGCCGCAGCTGCGCCAGGCCGTGACCCCTCGAGTGTAAACATGCCGATGTTCGGCTTCTCTTTGACGTGGTACGTGTAGGGGGCCGTGTTCAAGATGGTCTGCCTGAACTTCTCGTCCCGGTACAGCACTCCCCCGGCTCCGTACATCACCAGTCCGTGCTTGTGTGGGTCGATGGTCATGGAGTCGGCCTGCCCAAGGTGCTCCGCAGCGGCCCGCACTTCCGGTTTGACGTAGGCGCCGGTTTCCTCGGGCGCCAGAAGTTGCCCATCCTCCCGCAGGAGAGCAGAGCGCAGGTACCCTCCGTACGCGGCATCGACGTGCAGGTGAAAACCGTAGCGCTGCCGCAGATCAAGGATTTCCGGCAACGGGTCGACCGAGCCCGTCCCCGTCGTCCCGAAATTGGCCACGACGAGCGTCACCCGGCCCTGCCGAAGCACGTCCTCGAGCGCGTTCAGATCCATTCTGTACTGCCGGTCGACCGGCAGCTCGTGCCAGTCGTCGACGCCGAGGATCGAACAAATCCGTTTCCACGAGTAGTGAGAGCCGACGGAAAACACCACCTTTCCCGGTGGAAGCGTGTCGCGAACGGCCCAGAGTGCCTCCATGTTGGCCAGTGTGCCGCCGCTCGTCAGGTGCCCCCAGCCCTGCGACATGCCCACCATCTGCTTCAACTGCTCCACCACCTCCATTTCCATTTCGGTGGTGACGGGTCCACCCTCGTAGGCGTGATTGTTGGGGTTGATCATCATCGTGGCAAAGTAGGCAAGCAAAGCGGGCAAACCCGGGTCTTTGAGCATCTGGCCGGTGTAGCGGGGACTGGGAAACGGAATGTTGCGCTCCATTCGGCTGAGGAACTCGTCAAGCGCCTCCTCCAGCCTGCGCTTGAAGGTGGGAGATCGTTCGTCGCGCCCGGTGTAGACCGACGGGTCCTCCGGGAATCGTGTTTTTCTCCACTGGACCTGCCAGGCCACAACCCGGTCGACCAGTTCGCGAAACCACCGCTCGTTTTCCCCCTGAGGCCCAAGAAAAGCGTCGAAAAGCGCGTCCAATTTTGCCTCCTGACCTTTCAGTGGGAATC